>CABSMZ010000004.1 GCA_902478875.1 uncultured Collinsella sp. | reverse complement strand
TTTAGCTCTGAGCTCGCACGCGAGCGGCGCCGAGTTCGGTCAGATGGTATTTCTGGCCATGCTTGATGACCAAGCCGGCCTGCGCCAAGTCATTGAGCGTGCGTGACCAAGTGGGGGCCGAGTTTCCAAACGCCCTCGCCAGATCGGTAGCACCGCACGCTTGATTTTGCGCCAGATAGCCCAGCGCGGCGTTGCCGCGATCGCTTACGAACACGTCCGGCTGTGGCTGCGCATACTGATTTGCTGCATTAGGATACATCATTTGAGCTGCTGATTGTTGAGAACTCTGCATCGGCGGCATTTGCTGTTGAAAACTTTGAGGCCACTGTTGGTAAGGCTGCGGAGTCATCTGCTGGGCCCAGGGGTTGTACTGCTGCTGCGGCATCTGCTGGTACGGCTGCTGATATCCCTGCTGGTACTGCTGTGGGAACTGCTGGCCATACCCCAGTGGCGGCATCTGCTGATATGGATATCCCTGTTGGTACGGCTGATATCCCATTTGCTGGCCACCCGGTGCCCCCGTCGCCTGCTGCATTGCTGCTGCATCCTGATCCGCCAGTGGCATGGCCTCTGGCACGTTTGGCGGCATCGACATCGACGCCGCCTGGGACTCTTGTGTAGGAAGCATTCCGGGCTGCTGCATCTGTCCCACGCGGGGCTGCATCTGTTGCGTTGCCATGGGCTGCTGCGCAAAAGCTCCCGGCAGGGGATATGCGGGCTGCTCCGTCTCGGGCCGCACGGCAGCACCGCGCCCGCCGGCGCGTTCGATTTCCTGCACGCGTTTAGGATCCAGGCTTACCGTAACCACGGTGCCGTTGCCCATGTTGTCCTCGATGGACACGGCCCCGCCGGCGTTTTCCAAATACTCCTGCACCATGGGAAACCCTGCTCCGGTTCCACGGATATAGCGCTTCATCTTGCTGTTTGCGCTGGTAACGCCAAAGTCGAAAGCGCGCTCCTTGTCGTCGATGCCGGGTCCTTGATCAGCAAAGCGGATGGTGTCTCCGCCGTCCAGAATCGAGATGATGGGCTCGGCAAAGTGCGCGTGGATAAAGTTTTCGACAATCTCTCGGATGACCATGAGCGAGATATGGCCACCTTGTTCTTTCATGCACTGGTAGACGGTGTTGGTCGTCTCTTCCAAATACGTGCGGACATCTTGCGGATCAATGACGATCACACGCGGTGTCGACAGCATGTCGTCATAGACGGCGATGCGCGCGGCGTACATGGCTTTTGGCGCCTGCGTGGTCGTCTGCTCGCCTTCCTCACGCTCTTCGCGCACGCCGGTGATGTGCTCGTTGTCGGGTGCCGGGTCTCCGGAATCGACCATGGTGTAAAAGTCGTCAGACATGCCGCTCGCAATCTTTCAAAAGGTTTCGAACAAATAGTAGCTCACCGTGCAATGTTTCTCATCTTTCGACAACTTTTCAAAACCTGTCGAAAACTTTGGAAAACGGACGAAAAGTTCTCAACATTGCCAACATGACCTGTTGAAAACTCGATGAAATATCGTGAAAAGTTGCCATGCACCGCTAAATCGAGCTCGGCTTATGGGGGAACCGTGTGAACTGCGTAACCTTTTACCTTTGATTTCTTGACATTTGAACATTGATTTCCCTACAATCTTCAAGCTCACGTGTCTATATCTGCGTCCGCGCCCCCGCGGACACTCGAAATGCAGCAGGAGGAACTTAAGATGAAGCGTACGTATCAGCCTAATAAGCGTAAGCGTGCCAAGACCCATGGCTTCCGTGCCCGTATGGCCACTAAGGGTGGTCGTGCCGTGCTCGCCCGTCGTCGCGCCAAGGGCCGCAAGCGTCTCACTGTCTAGCAGCGATACACACATCTCGCATGAAGACTATTAAGTCTCGGCAAGATTTCGAGCATGTGTTCAGTCAGGGGCGTCGTTTCAATCACCCTCTGATTCGAATGACCATATGTGAATCGGTTGGCGAAGGCGACTCCGGAAGGGTCGCCTTCGTTGGTGCTAAACGGCTCGGTTGTGCTGTCGTGCGCAACCGTTCTAAGCGTGTGATGCGCGAGGCCGCCCGCAGCTGTGGATTTCCCGTTGCGGGTTATGACATCATC
Organism: uncultured Collinsella sp.; assembly: GCA_902478875.1. Classification (GTDB taxonomy): domain Bacteria; phylum Actinomycetota; class Coriobacteriia; order Coriobacteriales; family Coriobacteriaceae; genus Collinsella. Next base: position 28,481 of record CABSMZ010000004.1, on the reverse strand, counting down.
TTGTTCGCAACTCCCAAGACGAGGGTTTCTTCGCCTCAGGAGATGGACAATGCATTGCGTTCGCTTATGAAACGCGCCGGCGTTGCCGGGGAGGAGCGATGAGCAATCACGTTTTGCGACGTGTTGCCATCGCTCCTATTCGCATATATCAACAGGTTATTTCGCCCTTATTGCCTGACGCCTGCATTTATTACCCAACGTGCTCGCAATACGCCGTCCAGGCGATTGAGAAGTACGGTGTTTTGAGAGGCTGCTGGCTTGCCGTGAGGCGCATCGCTCGCTGCAATCCCCTGCACGTCGGCGGTTATGACCCTGTGCCCTAGCGGGCACTCGCTATCGGAGGAAAACTTACATGTGGGATTGGATCGTTAACATCCTTTTCGAGCTGCTCAAGCTCATCCAGACCTTTGCGGTCGACTGGGGCCTGTCCATCATCATCCTGGTGGTCATCATCCGTCTGCTGCTGACGCCGCTTATGCTCAAGTCGACTAAGTCGACGGCACGCATGCAGGTGCTGCAGCCCAAGATGCTCGAGATCCAGGAGCGCTATGCCGACGATCCCCAGCGTCAGGCCGAGGAAATGCAGAAGTTCTACAGCGAGAACAAGTTCAACCCGATGGCTGGTTGTCTGCCGCTGTTGATTCAGATGCCTGTCCTGTTCGCCCTATTTACGCTGCTGCGTAACCTGCCGGACTACTTTAACGACGGCACGTTCTCGTTCTTTAATATTCTGCCCGACCTGACCACCACGCCGAGTGCCTCCTTTGCCGATGGCTTTATGGTCGCGCTGCCTGCGCTGGTCTGCCTGATCCTGTTCGCTGTCCTGACCCTGATTCCGCAGCTCTATATGTCGCGCAATCAGACCGGCCAGCAGGCTCAGAGCATGCGTATGATGGCCGTTGTCATGACGGTCATGATGCTTTGGATGGGCTGGAGCCTTCCCGTTGGTGTTCTGCTGTACTACGACGTCTCGTCTGCTTGGCAGGTTATCCAGCAGATTTTTGTGACGCAGAAGGTCATCGACAAGGCGAAGGCCGATGAGGAGGAGCGCCTTAAGAACGCGCCGCTGCAGGTTGAGGTCACTCGTCGCGAGAAGAAGCCGCGCCCGCACAAGAAGAAGTAGCGGGATAGCAATCTTATTTAGGTACCTAACTTTTGGAGTACGTTATGTCTGAAGAGATCATCGAGGATATGCTTGAGGAGGTTGCCCCGCAGGTCGCGGGCGATTATCCCGAGATTGCACAGCGCTACAAGGCCGGTGAAGAGCTGACCGACGAGGAGCTCGACACCATTGCCGATGTCGCGATTTCCATCCTGCGTTCCATCCTTTCGCACTTCGATGCCGCCAACTCTCCTATCGATGAGTATGAGGGCGACGAGGGTGAGCTGATTCTGGATGTAACGGCTCCCGACCTTGCTGTTCTCATTGGCCGTCATGGTCGCACCCTTGATGCCCTTCAGGTTATGTTCTCTTTGCTAGTGAGCCGCAAGCTTGGCTTTAGGTATCCGGTTGTAGTGGACGTCGAGGGATACAAGAGCCGCCGTCAGGACAAGGTTGCCTCCATGGCACAGTCTGCAGCCGAGCGTGCCATCCGCACTCATAAGAGTGTTTCGCTTCCGCCCATGAATGCCTATGAGCGTCGACTGGTTCACATTGCACTTCGTGGCAATGATGCCGTCGATACTCATTCTGAGGGTTCTGACCCTGATCGCCATGTGGTGATTGTTGCTCGATAATCTGCTCGAGCTTATGCTAAGGGGACGTGGTTTCCACGTCCCCTTTTTTTGTCAAAAGTTCTCGATACACTGATTTTTGTCAGAAAGGAGCTTTCGTTGTTAGTACTTACTGATCAGCAAGCTGACGAGATGTTGACTCGTCTATCTTCCTATTGCAAAGAGTATTCCTTGAGCGTATCTGATGTTGAGCTGAGGAAATGTATTCAGCATTTGGATTTGGTTCTGGAAACAAATAAGACAACTAATCTCACCCGTATTCTTAACGTAGAAGATGCTGCGGTACTTCATATCCTCGACTCACTTGTTTTGCTCCCCTATATCAATAAGGCTCCTGAGGGAGCTTTGCTCGATATGGGGACAGGTGCGGGCTTCCCTGGTATTCCGTTAACCATAGCCACGCATCGTAAAACTACTTATATTGACTCTGTTGGTAAGAAGGTTGATGCCGTCAATTCTTTTGTTCATGCTCTTGGGTTGAAACATGCTCATGCGATTCATGATCGCCTTGAAGAATATGCTCGAAGCCATAAGAAGCAGTTTTCTGTCGTAACCGCCCGCGCACTTGCCCCTCTACCGATTCTTGTTGAGTATGCAGCTCCGTTCCTCAAGGATGGAGGGCTATTTGTTATCACCAAGGGCAATCCTTCGGATGAGGAGCTTGCTTCCGGCATGTCAGCAGCTAAGATTTGTGGCTTCACTTTGCTTCTGAATGACGCAATCGATTTGCCTGAGGGCTTGGGCCACAGGGAGTTCATTGTTCTTAAGAAGAGTCATCCAGCATCTGTTTCATTGCCTCGTGCAAATGGCATGGCAAAGAAGAATCCGCTTGCCTAGATGTTTCACGTGAAACATAATGGATACTAACAACTTGCAGTGTTTCACGTGAAACATGGCAGTTGATATCGAATCGGAATGTTTCACGTGAAACATCCTCCGTTTGACAGCTTTAATACACACCAGGAGGGACCGTGGGATTTCGCGACGTTAAGCGTTCTAAGAACGCAAAAGACACGCGTATCATTGCAATCATCAATCAAAAAGGCGGCGTCGGTAAGTCAACAACGGCTGTAAACCTTGCAGCAGCACTGGGTGAGCAGGGTCGTAAGACACTGATTGTCGATTTTGATCCGCAGGGAAACAGTACCAGTGGATTTGGAATTGAAAAAGAAGACCTTGATCACTGCATCTATGATGCATTGTTGAATGATGTGCCGGCAGAATCGCTTGTTCTTGATACAAATTGCAATAAGGTATTCGTAATTCCAGCTACGATTCAGCTTGCAGGTGCTGAAATTGAGCTCGTAAGCGCAATTGCTCGTGAAACCCGCCTCAAAGACTTGCTTGAGCCGATTCAGGACGAGTTCGATTTTATTTTCATTGACTGTCCTCCTTCGCTCGGCCTGCTTACAATCAATGCCTTGACCGCAGCAGATAGCGTTTTGATTCCAATCCAGTGTGAGTATTACGCACTCGAGGGCGTTACGAAGCTGCTTGAGTCAATGAAGATGGTCAAATCACGTCTGAACAAGGGCTTAGACACCTATGGCGTGCTTATGACCATGTATGACTCACGTACTTCTTTGTCGAATCAGGTTGTTGAGGAAGTTCAATCGTACTTTGGTGATAAGGCGTTTAAGACGCTGATTCCCCGTACTGTTAAAATCTCTGAAGCTCCGTCTTTTGGAGAACCGGTAATTACCTATGCACCTCAAAATAAGGGTGCAAAAGCGTATATGAACCTTGCAAAAGAGGTGATCAAGCGTGCCTAGTGCAAAGAAACGCGGTGGATTGGGACGCGGACTCAATGCTTTGGTCTCAGAGGCTGAGTATGAGACCGGTGGTTCTGCTGCATCTGCTTCAAATACAGCATCTGAAACAAAACTACCGGTTGAGGATATCGTTCCCAACCCTAATCAACCGCGAATTCACTTTAATGAAACTGAACTTCGCGAGTTGAGCGAGTCAATCCAAGAACATGGCGTTTTGCAGCCGCTTTTGGTTCGCAAGCATGGAAACGGATATGAGATCATCGCTGGTGAGCGTCGTTACCAGGCGTCAAAGCTTGCTGGTCTTGAGGAGCTGCCTGTCATCATTAAAGATGTTAATGATGAAGAGATGCTGGCTCTTGCTCTTATCGAAAACCTTCAGCGTTCTGATCTGAATCCCGTCGAAGAGGCTAAGGGCTATCGCCAGCTCATTGATGCCAGCGGTATGACCCAGGAGGCATTGTCGAAGGCAGTAAGCAAATCACGCTCTGCAATTACAAATTCGCTGCGCCTTCTCGATCTCCCCGAAGTAGTTCAGCAGATGATTTTTGAGGGTAAACTTACTGCTGGTCACGCACGTGCGATTCTTGCAGTTCCCTATGAGGATGCTCGAATTCGACTTGCAGAGAAGGTTGTTGCGGAGGGCCTTTCTGTAAGAGCGACAGAAAATCTTGCTCCATTGTTTTCTGCCGGAGAGACACCTAAGACGCCGCGGCCTGCAACGCCTCAGTCTTTTAAAAAGGCTGCGCGTGTACTCCGTCAGGTATTTAATACCAACGTGCGTGTGAAGAGCTCGCGTGGAAAGAATAAGATTGAGATTGAGTTTAAAGACGAGGAAGAGCTCTCTCGTATTCTTGCTGAAATGATTCAGTTTGATCAAGGAGGCCAAGATGAGGAATAAGGTTTTTACTGCGATTGCATTGGTGACGACTGTCGCGGCTGGTGCCTTTGCTGGCTATAAGATCGCGACAGACGATGAGCTTCGAGGTCGTTTGCTTCGTGGCGCGCAAGATATCGTTGATACATCCAAGAAGAAAATGGATGTTATGACAGAAGATGTTGCCATGCGTACTGCTCAGGTAACGAAGAATCCCAAGATTAATCAAGGTTGGGTTAGCAACCAATGGGAAAATGTAGGCTATTAGGTATCTAACAATTACTCAGCATATTCTAAGGGGCCCTTGTCTGATTCATGAGACAAGGGCCCCTTATTTTGGCCGTAAAAAATGGGACAGGAAGCAACTGATTCAAAATTGAGGTCAATAAATGAAACGGCCCCGGTTGCATATCCTGCAACCGGGGCCGTTCGATGTTTCACATGAAACGTTTTGGAGTGCGACTCCCCTATGCGTTCTTCTGAACTTTGAAGCGCTGTTTCAGCTGTCCGCAAGCGGCGTCAATATCGTTACCACGGGAGTTACGAATCGTGGTCTCGATGCCACGGGACTCAAGACGACGCTGAAGATCCTCAACCTTATGAATCGGCGACGGCTTGAGCGGGCTGCCCTCGATGTCGTTAAGTTGAATCAGGTTAACGTGGCACAGCGTTCCCTCGCAGAAGTCGCAGAGTGCCTGCATCTCGGGATTCGTGTCGTTGACGCCTTCGATCATGGCATACTCATAGGTCGGGCGGCGGCCAGTCTTCTCGGTGTAGAGCTGAAGCGCTTCGTGAAGGCGAAGCAGCGTGTACTTCTTAACACCGGGCATGAGCTTATTGCGCGTCGACTGGATGGCGGAATGCAGGGAAACGGCAAGAGTGAACTGCTCGGGGATATCGGCAAATTTGCGAATACCGGGAATAACGCCGCTGGTAGAGACGGTGAGGTGACGAGCGCCGATACTGATGCCATCGGGGTCGTTGAGGATACGCAGTGCCTTGAGAACCTCGTCGCAGTTGGCAAACGGCTCGCCCTGGCCCATGAAGACAACACTTGTGGCACGCTCGCCAAAGTCGTTGGATACATGAAGCACCTGGTCGACGATCTCTTGAGCGGTCAGAGAGCGCTTGAGGCCGTTGAGACCGGTGGCGCAAAAGGCGCAGCCCATGCCGCAGCCTGCCTGGGTGGAAACGCAGACGGAAAGCTTGTTACGACGGGGCATGCCGACAGTCTCGACGGAAATGCCATCGTGGTACTCGAGCAGATACTTGCGCGAGCCATCTTTGGAAACCTGCTTGGTGAGTTCAGTCGGCGTATCAAAGGCAAAAGCCTCTTTAAGCTGCTCGCGGAAAGCCTTGGGAAGGTTGGTCATATCGTCAAACGAACAAACGTTCTTCTCAAAGACCCATTCGATGAGCTGCTTCGCGCGGAAGGCGGGCTGGCCAAGTTCGGCCACGAGCTCGCGAATATCGTTTTGGCTCAAGTCGCGAATGTCCTGAGATTTAGTCCTGGGATTCATGGAAGCCTTTCGATTTTGGGGAAACGTAGAGGGTATCGCTACAATATGGTATCAGCTGCAGAAATTATAGAGGAGGAGTCTGCCCATGCCGGGTAAAAGCCTAGAGAACATGCACGTAGCGGTCTTGGCGGGCGGTCATTCCGCCGAGCGCGAGATCTCGCTCGATTCGGGAAAGAACGTTGTGGTGGCACTGAAGGAAGCCGGCTACACCTCGGTGGAGCTGCTTGACACGGCCGCTGATGACTTTATGGTAACCATGGCGACCGGCGGATTCGATGTGGCATTTATCGCCATGCACGGCGCCGGCGGTGAGGATGGCGCCATGCAGGGTGCCATGGAGACCCTGGGTATCCCCTACACGGCCTCGGGCGTACTTGCCAGCGCCTGCGGTGCCGACAAGGAGGTCTCGAAGCTCCTGTACGCCAAGGCGGGCATTCCCATTGCCCCCGGCCTTGCGCTCGAAGTGGGCGATGAAGTCGATATCGATCACGTTGTCGAGGTCTGTGGCGAGCGTTGCTTTGTGAAACCGGCCGTCAACGGTTCCAGCTATGGCATTTCCCTGGTCCACGAGCCCTCCGAGCTGCCTGCGGCTATCGCCAAGGCGTTTGAGTTTGGCGACAAAGTGCTGGTCGAGAAGTGTATCGAGGGTACCGAGATCACCGTCGGCGTATACGGCGAGGATGACGTGCGCGCCCTGCCGATTGTCGAGATCCGTAAGCCCGAGGACTGCGAGTTCTACGATCTGGACGTGAAGTATGTCGACCCTACGGACATCCATCGCATTCCGGCGCAGATTTCGCCCGAGAACTACGCTCGTGCCCAGGAGCTTGCCTGTGCTGCCCATAAGGCACTCGGCTGCCTGGGTATCTCGCGCAGCGATTTTATCGTGAGCGAGGACGGCCCCGTTATCCTCGAGACCAACACGATTCCCGGCATGACCGATACGTCGCTGTATCCGGATGAGATTCGCCACACCGATGACATGACGTTCCCGCAGGTCTGTGACAGCCTGATTCGCATGGGACTTCGTCGAGCGGGCGTTGCATGCTAATCGAGGACGCTGTTTCGTCGGGAACGCCGCAGTTTGTCATCGATTCCTATGCCACGCTTGCCGAGCGCGCCAAAACCCAAGCGTTTGGTCTCATCGAGGAAGATGTTATCGTCCTCGATACCGAGACCACGGGTCTTTCGGTGCAGGACAACGAGCTTATCGAGATATCGGCGGCTCGCCTTTCGGGCCGCGAGGTTGTCGATCGCTTCGATACCTTCGTGCATCCCAAGCAGCTGATTCCCGCCGAGATTACCGAGCTCACGAGCATTACAAACGCCGATGTGGCAGATGCCCCGTCGGCCGTTGAGGCTGTCGCCGCTCTCGCCGATTTTGTCGGCGGCTGCCCGGTGATCGCACATAACGCCACCTTCGACCGCTCGTTTATCGAGTCGGTCAAGGGCGGCGTCAACGTCAGTGACATCTGGATCGATTCGTTGGCACTGTCGCGCATCGCGCTTCCGCGCCTGGCCTCGCATAAGCTGTCTTTCATGGCCGACCTGTTTGGCTGCGACTCGGTGTCGCATCGCGCCAACGCCGACGTCGACGCCCTGTGTGGCGTATGGCGCGTGTTGCTCGTGGCGCTCACCGACTTGCCCCAGGGCCTCATGGCGCGCCTGGCCGACATGTACCCCGACGTACCCTGGTCCTATCGTCCCATCTTCTCCTTCTTGGCGGGACAGAACCCCGGTTCCATCTTCTCTCTCAGCGCCGCCCGCGCCGACGTTCTCAAGGCCGATCGGGCCGATGATCGCGTTGATGCGGACGAGCTACCGGTCCTTAAGATGCCGAGCCGCGAGGAAATCGAGGCGGACTATGCCCCGGGCGGCCTGGTCAATCGCATGTATCCCACCTACGAGCCGCGCGATGAGCAGATCGCGATGGCGCGCGAGGTCCGTGACGCGCTCGTTACGGGAACGCATCGCGTGATTGAGGCGGGGACGGGCGTCGGCAAATCGATGGCTTACCTGGTGCCTTTTGCCGAGGCAGCACGCCGTAACAACATCACGGTTGGTATTGCGACCAAATCGAACAATCTTGCCGACCAGCTCATGTACCATGAGCTGCCAAAACTTGCCGAGCAACTGAACGGTGGTCTGTCATTTTGCGCTCTCAAGGGGTATGACCACTATCCGTGCCTGCGCAAGCTCGAGCGCATGAGCCGCGGCCAGGTCGAGATCACCACCAAGCGCGATCCGGCGGACACGCTCACGGCGGTCGCGGTCATTATGGCGTACGTCTGCCAATCAGCCGATGGCGACCTCGACTCGCTCGGCATTCGGTGGCGCAGCGTCAACCGTCCCGACTTTACGACGGCCTCGCGCGAGTGTGCTCGCCGCCTCTGCCCGTTTTTCCCTGATAAATGTTTGGTCCACGGTGCTCGCCGTCGTGCGGCGCATGCCGATGTGGTGGTCACCAACCATTCCCTGCTGTTCCGTAACGTCGCGGCCGAGGGCAGGATTTTGCCTCCGATTCGTCATTGGGTAATCGACGAGGCCCATTCCATCGAGCGCGAGGCGCGCCGTCAGTGGGCGCGCGTGGTGTCGGCGGACGAATCACGCGTCCTGTTCGAGCGCCTGGGTGGCTCGAGCACCGGCGCACTAAGCCAGGTTTCCCGTGATTTGGCAACCTCCGAGGGCTCTACGCTCTATCTGGGCCTTACTGCCAAGGCGACGTCGACGGTTGCCCGCGCGAGCATGGCAATCGCCGACGTGTTCGATGGCGTTCGCGAGCTCGGCCGCCGTGCGCGTGGGGGTTATGACAATGCCAATCTATGGATTGGCCCCGAGCTGCGCGAATCAGACGACTGGCATGATTTCTTACAGTCGGCCTACACTGGCATCGACGCATTGGAACAAGCTGACAAGAGCGTCGACGCGCTGGTGCAAGCCGTCGCCGCCGACAAGCCCGAGGTTGTTGTCGACCTGGGTGATATCTCGCGCCGCCTGCACGAGCTGGCCGAGAACCTCAAACTCATCATTGATGGCGCCGATGAGCACTACGTGTATTCGCTGCAGGTCAATCGCAGACTTCGTGCCGGCGGAGAGTCGATGACCGCAGAGCGCATCGACATTGGCGAGGCTTTGGCAACCGAGTGGCTACCCGAGGTTCACACGGCTATCTTTGCCTCGGCGACCATGACGGTGTCCAAAAGCTTTGAGCACTTTAACCATGCGGTCGGCCTTGATCGCATCGGTGCTTCAACGTCGTCATCGCTGCACTTGGATTCGAGCTACGACTTCGATTCGAACATGGCTGTAGTCGTTGCGGGCGATATCCCCGATCCGCGCGATCGTGAGAGCTATCTTACGGCGCTCGAGCGCGTACTGGTCGACGCCCATCTTGCCATGGGCGGATCGGTGCTCACGTTGTTCACCAATCGGCGCGACATGGAGGACCTATACGCCCGCGTTGAGCCCAAGATGGCCCGTGCGGGTCTGGAGCTCAACTGCCAGCAGCGCAACTCATCTCCTCGTCGCCTGCGCGACCGGTTTATCAACGAACCGACCTCGTCGCTTTTTGCGCTCAAGGCCTTCTGGGAGGGGTTTGATGCCAGCGGCGAGACGCTGCGCTGCGTCATCATTCCCAAGTTGCCGTTCTCAAGCCCCACGGACCCGCTCTCGTGCGAGCGCAACCTGCGCGAAGACCGCGCATGGGCGCGCTATTCGCTGCCCGAGGCGGTGCTCGAGGTTAAGCAGGCCGCGGGGCGTTTGATTCGCTCGTCGACCGATAGCGGTGTGCTGATCTTGGCGGATCCTCGCCTGGTGACGAAGGGCTATGGCAAGAAGTTCTTAACGTCGCTGCCCACGAGCTCCTACCAGCGCATCGAATCGGCGCAGATTGGGCACTATCTACAGCTGTGGCGTGCACGCCACGAGCGGCGGCGCTAAAGCGGACAGACGAGGGTTTTTGCCATATCGCACAGACGCTTTGACAGGGCGGGGTCATCCAAGATGCGGATGGCTCCGCCCGCTGCGATTATCTGGCTCAGCAGCCAACGCTCGGAGCCGTAATGTACGGTTACCGTTGCCATGTCTGTCCCGCTGCGCTTGATTAGGGTGATGCCGGCCCAGTCCAGATGCTCCGCCATATCGAATGGCATCAAGAGCTTTGCGCTGCGCTGCGTCCGGGCAAGGGAATCGTGGAGGGATGCGACGTCCGGTGCGTGAGGCACGACGGAGTCTTCCGTTAAGGCGAGTCCCTCGATTTTATCCATGCGATAGGTGCGCTGCTCATCGACTGCGATGTCCCAGGCAATCAGGTATGTTTGGTCGCCGTTTGCCGTAATGCGCAAGGGGTCGACCAGACGCTCGCGTGGCCGTGCATCGTCCATCGAGCGATACGAGATACGGCAGCGAACGCCGTCCTGAATGGCGCAGCTCAGCTGCTGCCAGTGCGACCCGTGGTTGACGGTGTCAAAGACGCGCTGGTTATAGCCGAGTTCTTCGGGTAGAAGAGCAAATCGAATCCGAGCCGCCGTCTGCGGCTCGATCCCCAACGATTCAAGCTCGTGGTTGAGCACGGCGCCCTCGGCGGCACTCAGGCGCAGCGGTAGCACACGACCGGCGTCACCGGTGAGGACCACACGCTCGCCGTGGCATTCGCAGATGATGCGCGCGCCCGATTCTCGGTCCGCGAGCGTCGAGACGATCTCGAGAATCTCGTCGAGCGACGCCCCCGTGATGTCAAAGCGACTGCAAATCTCGTTTCGAGTCATGCCGTTCTCGCCGGCGGCGTAGAGGGCCTCCATGATGTCGATGGCGCGCGAGAGCCTCTGCTCGCTGGTGAGTTTACGCACGGGCATGCTCGTGCACCGTCCTTTCGATGAGGTGGTTCCACGCCTGTTTGAGCGATTTGGGGGCCATGGGCCTCATGCCGTCCATGGCGTGGGTCATGCAAAATGAAGCGGCGGCTTCAAGGTCGCGCACGTCAACGGTCCAGATCCATCCCGCATCGGTGTGTGCGAGCTTACCTCGCCCGCGCGTGAGACCGTTGATCATATCGATCTGCGTCTGAGGGGCGAATGAGAACGTAGCTGCAACGGGCGGTCGGTCGGCAAAATCGAATTCAAAGAACAGGTAGTCGTTGAGGTTGAAGTCCGCAGGGATGGTGTAGGCCTTCGAAGGACGCCAAGCGCGAACGATACGGTCGCAGCGGAATGTCCTGATGTCGTCGGTGGCATTGTCGAGGCCGCAGAAGTACGCCACGCCCTCGCGCTCGAACATGCCGTAGACGCAGACGGTACGCTCTTTTTGCTCACCGCGTCCGTTCTGATATAAAAATCGCAGCGCGCATCGCTCGGCAAAGGCGCTCCAAACCGCATCGACGGTGGGAGAGCGGCTGATCGTCGCCTCGTCCGCCGTCGTCCTGCCGGTGAGGTAGGCAATCTTGGAGCGAATATCGGCAAGCGGTGCGGCAAAGGTGAAAGAGCCGCTTGCAAGCGTTTGGTCGATGGCGTTGAGTAGGATGTCGGCGTCGTCTGCGGTGATGAGGCCACCTGCTGCAAACGTGTGCTCGCGGTCGATTGTCCACGAGCTTTCCTCGGTCTCCTGCGCGCCGGCAGGGCGAACCTCCTTGATTAGGATGCCGCGTTCGAGCAGTTTGTCACGATCGCGCCGAAACTTGCGCTTATCAGAGTCGATGTTGCCCGAGCCATATCCCAGGTCAGAATCCAAGACGATCTGCTCGGTCGTCAGCGGTTCGGGGGAGCTGTTGAGCACAAAGAAAAGATTGAGGATGCGCTGAGCCGTTTTATCGAAACTGGGCTCAGAATTTTCCTTTTTAATTGTCGCGGTCGCGTCGCTTGCCGTCATAGAGTCCTCGCATGAGAAGGTGGTTTGCTGCCATGATTTTAGTCCGATATGGAGATTAGGCTATATCCTTGTCCGCTCGGGGCGTTAAGATGGCCCGAATTCGGTCGTTTGCGCTCGCTCGGGGTATACTTTCGACTATATACGGTTCTAATGTGCATGCATTGGGCCTATTTGTCGGATTATGGATGTGGAGCGCACATGGCGAACACCCAGAACTATATTAACCACCTGCTGCAGAACACCGGCATTACGCCGGCATGCAGCGAAGAAGAGCGCTTGGCTGCCGAGGATATCGCTCAGATCTTCCGCAACCACGGCTTTGATCCCGAGGTTCAGGAGTTCAATGCCCCGGCGCCCAGTAGGTTGGCATTTGCCGTTACCGGTATTCTTGCGTTTGCCGGCGCCCTACTGATGGGCATCGGCGGCGGCATCGGCTTGGTCGGCACCTTGCTGGCCATTGCCGGCGCCGTTCTTTACGTGCTCGAACGCACGGGCCACCCCGTGGTTTCGCGCCTGGGCAAGACGGGCGTGAGCCAAAATGTCATCGCCTACCACAAGGCCTCGGGCCCGCTCGCGTCTCCGCGCAACCGCCCGGTGGTCGTTGTCGCACACTACGACTCTCCCCGTGCTGAGCTGCTCGCCCGCGAGCCCTGTGCTTCTTATCGTGCGCTCATCGCCAAGCTGTTGCCCGTTGCCACGGTTGCCCCTGCTGCCGTTGCCATCTTGCGTATCCTGCCGCTCCCCGGCGCGCTCAAGGTTCTGCTGTGGATTGTCGCGATCCTCGCTTCCCTCGTTGCGCTCGCCAACGCGGCAAGCATCATTTCTAACCGTTTTGTGCTTCCCTATACGTCCGGCGCAGTGTGCAACAAGTCTTCTGTCGCCGCTATGCTCGGCGTTATGGACAACGTTGCTCCCTTCCAGGGCGAAAACGAGTTTCCCGACGATGTTCCGTTCGATACCTATTTTGGGGAGCAGAAGCGTCGTGCCGAGGAAATGGCGCGCGCAGCGGCGGAGTATGCCGCGGCCCAACAGCAAAACGACTACGGCAACACCATCGAGTATGAAGAGCCTACCTACGCCGAGGACGAGTTCGGCCAGCCGATTGCTTCCGACGCTCAGACCGAGCCCGAACAGGGCGAGGCTTTCGACGAGCAGATCGAGGGCTTTGAGGGTGCGTCTGCCGACGAGACGCTGATTGGCGCCATCGTGCCCGAGGATCAGAATCAGGCTGTCCAGGCCGAAGAGTTCAATGACGAGGTTCCTGCTGCCGAGCCGGCGGAGGAGCCTGTCGCGGCCGAGCCCGAGCCCAAGCTCTATCGCAATGCCGCCGGCAACATCCGCTTTGGTTCGGATGCCATCCGTGCGCTCGGAATGCTTCCCGAGTCCTGCACGCTCGATTACGAGGAAGGCGAGGAGCCGGCGTTTGAGCCCGAGCCTGCCCCCGTCGTGACTGCACCTGCGCCCGTTGTCGCCGTGGATGATGAGTCTGCCGCGGTTACCGCTGCCGTTGCCGAGCCCGAGGCGGTGTCCGCGATCGATCCCGCGGCAGGACTGGACATTTTGGCTCCCGCCGCGCCGGCGCAAGACGTTACGGACGAGTCTGACGACGATTACGTTGAACAGCCGAGGCGCGTGTCTTACGAGAGCGATACTGATTTCTCGGCCGAGATTCCCGCGGCAACGCCCCATGCCGATATTGCATCCGCGTTCTCTTCGATTGGCGCCAGTGCTTCCAACTTCTTTAAGGGTGCGCTTGCAAAGGGCAAGAAATTTGTCGACGATTTCGAGGAGAAGCGCGCTGCCGCACGCGAGGCTGCCGAGCGGGAGGCTATCGCTCAGCAGCAGGCAGCCGAGGCGGCACGTGAGCGCGCGGCGCAAGAGCTCGAGCAGAACGAGGCTATGCAGTCCGTGCCCGTCAACGCTGCCGAAGCTACAACGTCCTTTGAGTCCCAGCAACCGGCGTCCACGGATGTTGTTGAGGCGACGACGTCTTTCGAGGCTCAGCAGCACGTCGATAGCACCATGTCGTTTGATGCCGCGCAGTTCGATTCCACGATAACGTTTGAAAAGCAAGGAACCGCGATTGCCGAGCCCCTTCCTGTTTCCGATGAGCAGGGCGACGCGGCAGACGATGACGAGCCCATTGATGCTGCCGAAATTCAGGATGCTGCCGAGGACGAGTCCGTCGAGGCCAACTCTGACGAAGAGCAATACGCGGCAGCCGATCAAGGTGATTCGGCCGAGGTCGAGCAGGAGGAGGTGCCTGCGGTTTCCGAGACTCCCGAGACGGATGAGTCGAGGCCTTACTCCACGCAGATTTTCACCATGCCGACCCCGAGTGGTTCCGGTGCCACGGTTGCCAATGTCGCTCCCACCCAGGACGAAACGGTCGATTCCCTTATGGCCCAGATTTCCTCCCAAGCATCGCCGCGTCTGCAGATGAATGTTCCCGATCCGGCGTCGGCACCGTCGCCTGCACCCTCCTCGTCTCCGCTGGCTTCAGTCCCCGATCCGTCGCTGCCGTCGATGAAGCAGGCAAACGTTGCGTCTCGTACGTCGCTGTTCGACCTTCCCGACCCCTCTGCACAGGTCAACGACCCCTTTGCTACCGCTCAGGGTCCCGAACCCACATCGGCACCCGTTGCGCCTCCTATGCCCGTTGCGTCGGGCGCACAGCCGATCGAGACCATTTCGGCTCCCGCCCCTGCGGCACCCAAGTCTCGCAAGCGCGGCCTGGGCGGCCTGTTCGGTCGTAAAAAGAAAAACGAACAGGACAGCATGAGTGACTGGCTGGGCGTCGAAGACGATTACGATGCCAAGAAGTCCGGTCGCGGCATCGGTTCGTGGGATAATTTCGAGGACGATAACGATGGCTGGAAGGGCGGCGCTACGTCTTCCGACGGCGCTTCTTCCGAAGATATGCTCTCGGCTGTCGCCTCTATGGGCGACGATGAACTGCTCGGTCACGATATCTGGTTTGTGGCAACGGGCGCCTCGGATTGTGATGGCGCCGGTATGAAGGCCTTCTTGGCTTCGCATCGCGATAAGCTCCGCGGCGTCTTCTTCATCAATCTTGAATCCGTCGGCGCCGGTAGGCTTTCGGTGGTGACGGTTGAGGGCGAACAGCAGCTGCTCAAGGGCGATCGCCGCATCATGAACCTGGTCAGCAAGGTGTGCAAGTCGTTCCATGTCGATTGTGGCGCGCTCGAGATGCCCTATGCCAAGACCGATGCCTACGCCGCGCTCGAGGCGAGCCGCCGAGCCCTCACCATCGCCGGCGTGGACGGCACGCGTCTGGCTTGCGCTCGTACCGAGGACGACCTGCCCCACAATGTCAACCCGACGAACATTGCCACGGTATCCGAGGTCGTGACCGAGGTTATCCGCCGTTCGTAGACGGAGCTCTAAGGAGTCAACGTGTTTTCGTATATTAAGCGCCATTGGCCTGTCTACGTGATTTTGACCTTGATTGCCATTGCGTTGGGATTTGGGGCCGCCTACATCGTGGGTGCGAAGGGCTCGACCCCCGCCTCCGCAATCAGCGAAGAGGTGGAGCAAGAACAGAGCACGGGTGCCGATGGGATTCCTGAGTCCGAGCAAGCAATCGTTGATGGTGGATCTTCGTCTGCAGAGTAGATACGGCGATTTAAATGATTGAAAGCGGGCGAGCCAGGGGACTGGCTCGCCCGCTTTTTCATCGCGCTAGCGCTTCTTTGGGATCGACCTAAGGCGAGCGAACCATAGGGCTGCGGCACCCGAGGTCAGGAGCGCGGTGATGCAAGCGGCGATGGGAACTGGTCCTGTTGCCGGTAGGTCCTGCGGTAGGGTGCAGCGTTGAATGACACAGTCCTCGTCATGTGACTCAAGTTTATCGCCGCCGCCGTTGCGACAAAGATCGACGCGTGCGCTGTTGGTGAGTGCGGTTTGGGGCGTATAAGCCGATGTTGCCTGCATGTGCACGACTGCGCCCCGAGCGTCTGCACCAAGGATTGCTTTGGCATCGTCAAGGTCGTCGTGCTCATCTTTGAGATCATCGCGGGTCCAAGAATCCGCATCGCTTCGAGTCGTAAAGTCGGCGGCTACCGTACCGTATTCAATTCGAATGCCCGTTACGACGGTATTGGATGCAAGGTCGAGCTCTTCCGCCTCGAGTGTGGTGGATTCCGTGGTCGAGATATCCGCCTTCCAGAGGTGCCAACCGTCGTAATCGACGAGGCGACAGTCCTCACCCAGGCTCTCTTTTGCTTCGTCGGACTCAAGCCAAGGATTTTCGTGTCCATCGTCAAGTGTCGCGTTTGCCGGCTCATCGACGTCTGTCGAGTCCAACGGCGTCGTGCGATACCATACGTTGCACAGACCGTTGAGGTCGCCGATGGCGACGGGGGTTTCGATTGAGATGAATCTCGCCGTGCCGTCTTTGGCGCACTCAAGATCATCGGTAATCGTAAACTCATCAACCCAAGTAGCGGAATCGTTTCGAGCATCGATGGTATAGGAGAAAAGCCCATCACTGTTGGTTTGCGTCGTGGCGCGGTTTTTACCATCGCCGTTAGCCAACAGGCCCTTTTCGATAGGTTGGACAAGTTCCTGACGCTTGTCGACCTGCCCCTTGATCTCGATGGGCGCATCCTTCATCGCGACGGATTGGACT
Organism: uncultured Collinsella sp.; assembly: GCA_902478875.1. Lineage (GTDB taxonomy): Bacteria > Actinomycetota > Coriobacteriia > Coriobacteriales > Coriobacteriaceae > Collinsella. Next base: position 12,068 of record CABSMZ010000004.1, on the reverse strand, counting down.
TCTCCCGTATCTTTTATTTCAAACGTTATCTCCTCGGCAAGGTCATAGGTCCGCGGAGACATCATTTCGCGCAACGAGTAGGTGCCAGGTGCAAGATGTTCGACGCGGTGCGGCTTGTCGGATGAGGTCCAGGAGTCTATTTCGGTTTTATCGGGACCATATAAGGTGAGCTGTGCGCCTTCCACTTCCTGCTCACCGCTTGCATCGACCTTGGAGATATCAACCTTGGTGTAATCGTCGGATACGTTAAGCCGTGCTTCTACAACGGGTGTTTTCTGGTCGGCATAAGTAAGGTCGACAATATGGGTTGTCCGATCGAGCAAGAAGCCTGCCGGCGCTTGAGTCTCGACAACCTCGTAGCGTGCGGTGCCAGATCCCAGCGGGAGGTTGTCCGCGCGTGCTTCTCCAGTTTCATCCGTCGTGACGGTAGCGACAGTCTCACCGTCGAGCGCGGCAATGCTACCGTCGGGGCGCACGATATCACCCGAGGCACGGATCTCAAAGACGGCGCCCGCGAGGCTGCTGCCGTCTACGGCATCGGTTTTAACGATCCTGATGTTTCCGGTCGCGGCGTGGTCATAATACGAGGCGATTGCAACGGGCGTTAGGTTCATGTCGGCGGGTATGTTTACCTCGATCTCCTCGCCGACAAGATAGGGCTCTTTGGCCGAGGTTTCGCGTACATAATAGGTGCCCGGCACGAGCGATTCGGGCAGTGTGACGGTCCCGGTCGCGTCAGTCGTAAAGGTGTCCATTACGTTATGTGCTGGATACCAGCAAATTTGTGAGACAGGTTCGTGATTGCTGTCTAGGAGTTGGAAGGTGAATCCGGCTAGTGGAACAGAAGCGCCTGTTTGGGCATCGCGTTTTACAATCTGGAGATGCGTCGACAGCGCGTGGTTGTCCACGATATATTGAAGCTCGGCGCCGTTGGAAATCTGATTGGCCCCGACGGTCCATTCCCCTGCACGTTTAAAACCCTCGGGGACGGTTTCCGGAACCTCGCGAACCGTGTAGCCGGCACGGTCGTATGGGACGGCTCCGTGGACACCGGCGGGTCGCTTACCTGTGCCGAACCATGCTTCGGGCTGGTCTTTGGTGGAGGCAAAACCATAGATGTTTGTGGTCAGTGTGCCAACAACCTGCTGAGAGCTGTTGCTGACAACCTCAAAGACAACACCTTCCGCCGGCTGTTCCAGGCCGGATTGGTCGCTATTGCCGTAATCCTTGAATTTGGAAATCTCAAGGTCAAACGCAATGGGGATATCGGAAATGCGAGATTCAATCTCGACCACGCCTGAATCGCCGAGCTGGTCGGCTCCAACGGTATAGGTCCAGCTGTCGTTGGATGGCAGGTAGCCCTCGGGGGCTTTTGATTCGTAGATGGTAAAGGTTCCTAAGGGGACATCGGCGAGGGTGGCCCGACCGCTTTCGTCGGCCGTGAGGATTTGCGCCCATCCAGGGGTTGATTGTGACACACACGTGAACTCTGCTCCTGCGAGTGAAGAACCCACCTGGGGGCCGGCATTCGTCGCGGCATCGAGTTTTACGATACGCAGGTTGATGATGCCGGGCTGTTCATCAATGGCGACCTGTCCACCGTCATTCCCCGTGGTAAAGGCGATGCGATCACGACGGGGGACATAGCCGGCCGGCGCCTTCGTTTCAACTAGGTAGTATGCCGTGTTGGGCAGAAGTGTTGCTTGCGTCCGACCGTTGCTGTCCATCTGGATGGTGCCGACATGCGCGCCGCTGGCGCTCTCAAAAATATCGAATGTTGCCCCGTCAAACTGATAAGTATTGTTTCCGCTGGTAATGGCGGCGTTTGCAGACTGTTTTTTGAAGGAAACAGAGACCGCCGGCAGTACATAGAGCATGTCTTGACGTTTGCTGCCGCCCGATACGGCTCCTAGATAGCGCCGCGCGCGGTGCGGAGCGGCTTTGATGCTTCCTGATTTTGCGTTGTCGTGGAGCCACCGCGCAGCCGCCACGACTTCATTGTCAGCGGTAAAGTGCCCACTCTTGGTTTTGCCCTGAGCGGTCGTGTAGGAATAGGTACCGTCGACATGGGTAGTGCCGTTGAGCATCCATACGGCAAGCTGGGTTGCGGCGCGGGCGCGATCGGGTGAAAGATGGTAACCGCCAAACGACGTGGCGGTAGGATATCCGTGACAAACGATTGCCGCGAACTCGTCGTCGAGCCACACCCAGCCTTGATCAAAGTTGAGCCATGGGCCGCCCGGCTTGGTGGGGCCGGGGCGCTCCTGGTTCATGCAGTAGGCAATCGAGGCGTCTTGAGCTTCATACTTGCCGATAAAGAAGGGCCCACAATCATCGCTAATAGTGCGGAAACCGAGCTGGTCGTAGCCATCGACGGCAAATGCGGCTCCCGGTGCCAGGCAGCCGAAAAGCAGGAAGAGGAGCAGGAGCAGCGGACCTGTTGCGATTGCGCTGTGGACAGAGTGCGTGGGTGCGTTGGACATGGCTGCTCCTTATCCCTCGTGCGCCGCACGGGGAGGCTGCGACGCGTAGGATGAGGCTACCCCCGAGGTTCATGCGGGTAAGTACCGGAGCCTGACCAAAAGCTTGCCCAATTCCTGACAAATTGAGCTCAAATACAACAATCAAGCAAAAGTGCAGGTAGAAGATAGGGAGAACAGGAAGTCAAAGGTCCTCGTCTCCACAATTGACGCGATTTTCAAACGAATCTCCACAGCTAAAACAAGCATCGCCACCCTTGTATCGAACAAGACAACCGCGTTATACTATCCCCCACATATGCGGGCATCGCCAAGTGGTAAGGCATCAGCTTCCCAAGCTGACACTCGCGGGTTCGAGTCCCGTTGCCCGCTCCAGTAAAAAGCACAAGCACGGCAGCGTTACGTTGCCGTGCTTTTTACTACCAAGCGCCGGGACTCGAACCCGCCAGGGTGCGAGCGTTAAGCAAACGCGAAGCGTTTGTAGCGAGCAGGCGAAGGCGCCGACAGGCGCCTGAAGCCGGTGCGGATTTGCGAAGCAAATACGCGGACGTCCCGTTGCCCGCTCCATTCGAATTTCAGGCACGGTAACGTTTCGTTACCGTGCCTTTTTCAATAAAGCGCCGGGACTCGAACCCGACAGGGTGCGAGCGTTAAATAAACGCGAAGCGTTTATAGCGAGCAGGCAAGGTCGCCGATAGGCGACCGCAGCCGGTGCGGATTTGCGAAGCAAATAACGCAGACGTCCCGTTGCTCGCTCCAATTCCAAAATGTTAGGTTAATGCCTGCTGCCCATACTTGCACCTGCGCACGGTACAATGGATGGGTTACGACCAACGTGCCAATAACCAAAAAGGAGCCGCTATGATCGATCGCTATACCCGCCCGGAGATGGGACACATTTTCTCCCTCGAGAACAAGTACGCCATTTGGCAGGAGATCGAGGTCTTGGCCTGCGAGGCCCAGGCGGAGCTCGGCAAGATCGGTATTTCCAAAGACGAGGCCCAGTGGATCCGCGACCATGCCAACTTTGAGAAGGCGAAGGTCGATGAGATCGAGGAAGTCACGCGCCACGACGTCATTGCCTTCCTGACCAACATGAAGGAGTACATCGATGCCGATGTTCCCGAGGGCGACCCCAAGCCCAGCCGCTGGGTTCACTATGGCATGACCAGCTCCGATCTGGGCGACACGGCCCTGTGCTACCAGCTCACCCAGGCCTGCGACCTGATCATCGAGGACGTCAAAAAACTCGGCGAGATCTGCAAGCGTCGCGCCTTTGAGGAGCGCAACACGCTCTGCGCCGGCCGTACTCATGGCATCCATGCCGAGCCGATGACCTTCGGCATGAAGTTTGGCTCTTGGGCCTGGGAGCTCAAGCGCGATCTGGACCGTCTTGAGGATGCCCGCAAGAACGTTGCCTTCGGTGCTATCTCGGGCGCTGTCGGCACGTACAGCTCCATCGAGCCGTTCGTCGAGGAGTACGTCTGCGAGCACCTGGGCCTGGTCCACGATCCTCTGTCCACGCAGGTCATCAGCCGCGATCACCATGCCTACCTTGCCGGCGTGCTTGCCACTACAGCGGCCACCTGTGAGCGCATCGCTACCGAGGTTCGCAATCTACAGAAGACCGATACGCTCGAGGCCGAGGAGCCGTTCCGTAAGGGCCAAAAGGGCAGCTCAGCCATGCCGCACAAGCGCAACCCCATCACCATGGAGAAAGTCTGCGGTCTGTCGCGCGTCGTGAAGTCCAACGCCCAGGTTGCCTTCGATAACGTCGCCCTGTGGCACGAGCGTGACATTTCGCACTCCTCTGCCGAGCGCGTCGCCCAGGCCGATAGCTTCATCGCCCTCGACCACATGTTCCAGTGCCTCATCCGCGTTATCGACGGCCTGCAGCTGTATCCCGCCCGCATGATGGCCAACCTCAATAAGACCCGCGGCCTCATCTTCTCTTCCAAGGTACTGCTCGCCCTCGTCGACACGGGCATCACCCGCGAGGACGCGTACGCCATTGTGCAGGAGAACGCTATGGCAACCTGGCATGAGGTGCAGGATTGTGTCTCTGGCTCCACCTTTAAGGAACGTCTCGAGGCCGATCCGCGCTGCACCGTCAGCCAGGAGAAGCTCGACGAGATCTTTGATCCGTGGGACTTCCTCACCCGTATCGACACGGTCTTTGATCGTCTGGAGCAGCTGAGCTTCGAGTAGGTTCGGGCATAACGTTAGCTTTTTAGGGCGCTTTGCTGGTAATGTGTGTTGCCGGCAAAGCGCCTCGTTGCATTTAGGGAAAGACGGGGATAATAGTCGTCTCGAATAACATTCTGAGAGGGGATCGCATGATTTCGTTTGATTACAAGCCTCAGGGCGTGTGTGCTCGCAATATTCACCTTGACCTTTCCGATGACGGCAACAAGGTGGTGGGCGTTGAGTTTACCGGCGGCTGCGACGGCAATCTCAAGGCTATCTCCAAGCTGGTCGAGGGCGCTCCTGCCGATCGCGTAATCGAGGTTCTCGCCGGTAATACCTGCGGTATGAAAAAGACCTCCTGCGCCGACCAGCTTACACGCGCTATCGAGGCCGCTCGCGCCGAGATCGCCTAATGGGTATCGCCGATCACATCAAGAACGGAATATCGCGTCGCGGCTTTGTACTCGGTGGGGCTGCCGCGGGCGCTGCCACGGTGCTTGCCGGATGCTCGAAAAAAACGGGCACCAGCGATGATGCCGCCGGCGAGCCGCAGGTTATCAAGGATGATTCCAAAATCATCTCGATTACGGATGAGTACGAGGCAGTCGACATCGATCTTGAGCCGGCGGCGTCATGGACGCTGCCTCTGGGTACGCTGCTGTACTACTGCGACGGCGATTACGCCGCGGCGATGATGGCGCCCGCATCGGCACTGCACGCCAACACACTCGGTGTGCTCAACCTGGGCGATGGCTCGCTTACCACATTAATCGAGGATCCTATCGAGGGCACGGGATATGCATTCTACGATGTCCGTGCCGGCGACAGCGTATTCGCGTGGGTTGAGATGAACTTTGCCAATTCATCGTGGAAGCTCTACGGTCAAAATCTGTCGGGCGCTTCGCTCTCTGGCGACGTGGTTGAGCTCGATCGAGGCGGCAAGGACTATGATCCGCCGCTGTTTACGGCGTTCGGGTCATCAGTCATCTGGTATAAAATGCCCTCGGCAGGTGGCAATAAAACGAGTAGCGATTCGTTTTGCTATCGTCGCTCGCTTGATGAATCCAAGGCCGAGACAATTTGGAAATCGACGGGTCGCTTTGCATCGGCCCCGCGCGCGAGCGACGGCATTTTGACCATCTCGCCGCGTGTCCGCAACGACGAGGGCGTCTACTACGGCATAACGGCAATCGATCTGACCGACGGCAACAACACCAAGCGTGCCCAGTTGGTCCTTCCTTCGTCAGTTTCGCCTTTCGAGGCCGTATATATGGGCGATACCTTCGTGTTTTCTATCGAGGCGGCCTATAGTGGCGTGGGCAGCCTGGGCAATATGGGCACGTATATCGGTAATGAGGGAGGGCCGTACCTCTTCCTGTCACGCGAGCCGCTCGCATGTGCGGCTGGCAAGAAGAATAAATACCTTGTTAAGGTACAGGCGTCGCATTTCCTGATCGACACCTCTGCCAAGACCTATGGCTCGCTGCTGTCGCCCGACCGCGCTTTGGAGTATGGCGATTATCCAGCTACGGCGGGAAAATCGGACTCATTCCTTACGTACGCCACGGTGCGCAACAGCCAGGGTATACCAGAGACGGTCACTGCACGCCTATTCTCTCTTTAAGCTTGGAGGGGTTAAAAAGGCGCCAACAGGGGAATAAACGCGTTGTAATTGTGAGTACCGCCCGCCGAGCTGCCGCGTCATAGCGGCATCTGGCGGGCTCAGGTGCGTTAAAATGGGCTTGTTCTTAGCTAATTGAGACAGGGGGGCCGTGTTATGGCTTCAGATGCAAAAAAGATTCTGCTGGTCGAGGATGAGAAGGCAATCCGTGACGCCGTCGCTGCCTATCTCGAGCGCGAAGGCTACTGGGTTGTGGGCGTCGGCGACGGCCAGTCCGCGATCGAGGAGTTCGAGAAGCATCAGTTCGACCTGGTCGTGCTCGACCTTATGCTCCCCAAGATCCCCGGCGAGCGCGTTTGCCGCACCATTCGCGATACCTCGGATGTCCCCATCATCATGCTGACGGCTAAGGGCGAGATCGAGGACCGTATTATCGGTCTTGAGCTCGGCGCCGACGACTATCTGATTAAGCCGTTCTCGCCGCGCGAGCTCGTCGCTCGCGTTCGCGCTCTGTTCCGCCGTGCCCATCAGGCCGACGAGCCCGCCGTCGAGGTACTCGACTTCGGCGATCTGGTCATCGATATCTCGGGCCACAAGATCTTGGTCGAGGGCAAGGAAGTCGATCTGACGGCTTCCGAGTTCAAGCTGCTCACCACGCTTGCCCGCCATCCCGGCCGTGTGTATAACCGCATGGAGCTGGTCGAGAAAGTGCTCGGGTATGACTTTGAGGGCTATGAGCGCACCATCGATAGCCACGTGAAGAATCTTCGCGCCAAGCTGGGCGATGATCCCAAGAAGCCCAAGTGGCTCTACACCGTCCATGGTGTCGGCTATCGCTTCGAGGCTCCGGCCAAGACCGATAAGTCGGACGAGAAATAGGGAAATCACATATGACACCTGCGCGCTTTGAAATCGGACAAAAGCACAAGCAGGAGAGCGAGGCGGGTTCCAAGGCTAGTTGGAACACGCCTCGTTCCGATTCACGGCCAACGATGAGCTATCCCTCGCGCATGGCACTTGCTTTTGCTCTGACATCGCTCATGACGGTATTGGTGCTGGTGGGCGTTGTCTCTGTTGTGTGGGGCACGGTCTTTTCGGATTACACACGCTCCAATATCGTCGAAATCGCAAATTCCGCTGCCGAGAAGTTGGCGACCTCATATGAGGAAAACGGCTCTTGGACCGCGGGAGAACTGCGCACGGTCGCAACGTCGAGTTTGGTTTCCGACGATCTGGGCATGCAGGTCGTCAATAAAAAGGGCGTGATCGTTTATGACGATTCCTGGCCCTCGGCAAGCGCCACCGCCGATGTACGCGAAAACCAGGCTACGACCGACGACACGAGCGGCAAGAGGGCATCGCATAGCCCGGTCTCGTCTGCTCCAACCGACTCCGATAGCGTTGCTAACGTCGAGATTGTAACGTCTTCCGGCGAGCATGTCGGACAGGTAAAGCTGTGGGCCATCGGCTCCGACGCTCTGCTCACCAAGGCGGACTCTGCGTTTAGGGAGAAGACCTTTAACGCCATGGCCCTCGCCGCGGTTGTTGCAATCTGCATTTCGGTCGTTATCGGATCGCTCGTGTCGCGCATGCTCACCAAGCCGATTCATCGCATCACCAGTACCGCAAAGCAAATCCGTGACGGCGACCTGTCGGCTCGCACGGGACTGCGCGGTGATGACGAGATCGATCAGCTGGGTGAGACCTTCGATGAGATGGCCACTTCGCTCGAGAAGGATATGAAACACGAGAAGCGCCTGACCTCAGACGTTGCACATGAGCTTCGCACGCCGCTTATGGCCATGCTCGCAACGGTCGAGGCCATGCAGGATGGCGTGTATCCCACCGACGACGAGCATTTGGAGACCGTTGCTTCCGAGACGCGCCGCCTGGCTCGTCTGGTGCAGCAGATGCTCGACCTGTCGCGCATGGAAAACAGCACGGCTCCGCTCAACCTTGAGCCGGTGGACATGGTTCCTTTCGTGCGTTCCATCGTCAATGCCCAGGAGCGCCTGTTTGTCGACCGCGATCTGCGCCTGCGTTTTGCGGACGAGACCCAGGGTCACGACGATGTCGTCGAGGCCGATCCCGACATGATCACGCAATGTGTTGTCAACCTCATGAGCAACGCCATGCGCTACACCCCCGAGGGCGGTTGGGTCGTGGTGTCGGTGCTCAGTGACCGCAAGCACGTCAGCATTGCCGTTTCTGATACCGGCATCGGTATTGCCAAGGACGATCTGTCGCGCATCTTCGGGCGGTTTTGGCGCGCCGATGCCAGCCGCGCCCGCGAAGCTGGCGGCCTGGGCGTTGGCCTCGCCGTGACCAAGCAGATCGTCGAGCGTCACCATGGCTACATATCCGTGGAGTCGGAGCTTGGAAAGGGTACGACTTTTACAATTCATCTGCCCCGCGAGCACACGGCAGACGCGGCATCTACTACAATGGAGCACTAGCTTTTCGCTATTCGGTGAAGGAGGGGCCGCGTCCCTGCCGCTCCGAGTTTGCGAAAACATGCGGGAAAGAACCCGCATTTCTGTCGTATTTAGGTAAGGAGTGACTCACGTGACAACGATGGAGCGTCGTCCGGATTCCCGTGGCAAGGTTCGTGATATTTACGATGCCGGTGAAAACCTGCTGATGGTCGCCACCGACCGCATTTCTGCGTTCGACTTCATTCTTCCCGACGAGATTCCGTTTAAGGGAGAGGTACTCAATCGCATCTCGGCATTCTGGTTCGATAAGTTTGCCGACATCGTCCCCAACCATCTCGTTTCCATCGACCCGGCGGATTTCCCCGAGGAGTTTGCTGAGTATCGTGACTACCTCGCTGGCCGCGCCATGCTGGTTAAGAAAGCCCAGACGATTCCTATCGAGTGCATCGTCCGCGGCTATCTGACCGGTTCGGGCAAGAAGACCTACGACGAGAACGGCACCGTCTGCGGCATCCAGCTGCCTGAGGGCCTGACCGAGGCTTCCAAGCTTCCTGAGCCGCTGTTCACGCCGTCCACGAAGGCCGAGATCGGTGACCACGACGAGAACATCTCGTTCGAGCGTTGCTGCGAGATCGTGGGCGAGGACATCGCCACGCAGATTCGCGACCTTTCCCTCAAGATCTACAAGGCTGCCGCCGAGTACGCCGCGACCCGTGGCATCATCATTGCCGACACCAAGTTCGAGTTTGGTGTCATCGATGGCAAGGTCACGCTGATCGACGAGTGCCTCACGCCCGACTCCAGCCGTTTCTGGCCTGCTGCCAGCTACGAGGAGGGCAAGATCCAGCCTAGCTACGACAAGCAATTCGTCCGCAATTGGCTCAAGGCCAACTGGGATATGACGGGGGAGACCCCGCACCTGCCCGCCGAGGTCATCGATGGCACGTCCGAGCGCTATCGCGAGGCCTTCCAGATCATCACGGGCTCCCAGTTCACAAGCATGAAGGAGAACGCATAAGTGAGTACCCGTAGCGCCACGAACAAGCGCACGCAATCCCACGAAGTTACCGGGGTTGCGCGCAAGTCTGCCGCATCTGCTAAGCCCGCTCGTCAGGCAGCAAGCTCTGTTCGCGTCGTGCCGGCTTCGTCTAAGGCACGCCGCAAAGAGCTCGAGAAGGGCGAGAGCCTCGAGGGCCTCTCTAAAGAGGAGAAGCGCGCCCGCAAGGCTAAGCAGCGCGCCAAGGAGGACCGCATCTATACGGTGTCGAATATCCTCCTCAAGCAGGACGAGGACTACACCAAGCGCCGTCGCATCTGGTGGATTGTGCTCGCCATTGGCATGGTGCTCGTCGTGGCAATTTGGGCCTCGCTGTACTTCGCTCCCGCTGGCATGGTGTCCAGCCCTGTCCAGATGGTCGGCATTGTTTTGTCCTATGTCGTCATTCTGGGCGACTTCATTTACGACTTCGTGCGCATCCGTCCCCTGCGTAATATGTATCGTACGCAGGCCGAGGGCATGTCCGACAATAAGCTCAACGCTCTTATCGAGCGCTCGGCTGCCGAGGAGGACAAGAAGGACTCCAAGAAGAAGTAGCGTTTGCATACATACTTATCGCTAAGATATAAGGCGCGTCGTTTTTGCGGCGCGCCTTTTTACTGTTCTATAGATAGATGGAGTGGCACATGATTCGAGCTGCCCTGACGGTCGAAGAGGCTCTGGAGGGTATGAAGGCCCTGGAGCCCAAGATTAAAAACTACGCGCGCCTGGTCGTCCGCAAGGGCGTAAACGTCAAGCCCGGCCAGGAGGTCGTCGTTCAGTCTCCGGTCGAGTGCGCGCCGTTTGCGCGCGTGGTGGTCGCGGAGGCCTATGCTGCCGGCGCCGGCCACGTGACGGTCATCTGGGCCGATGATGCCGTGACGAGGCTCACGTACGAGCATGTCGAGAAAAGCTATTTTGAGCAGACGCCCGAGTGGAAGCGCATGCAGCTGGATTCCTTGGCCCAGGATGGTGCCTGCTTTGTCTTTATCGAGGGTGCGGATCCTGCAGCCCTCAAGGGCATCGATCCAGCCAAGCCGGCCGCGGCATCCAAGGCGAGGAATACGCAGTGCAAAGTTTTCCGCCGTGGACTGGATTACAACATCAATCCGTGGTGCATCGCCGGCGCTCCGGTCGTGGCTTGGGCGCACGAGGTGTTTCCGGGAGACACTGATGAGGTTGCAATCTATAAGCTGTGGAATGCGATTCTGCACACCGCGCGCGCCGATGGCCAGGACCCGGAGAGCGACTGGGAACTTCATGACGCCGCATTCGAAAAGAACCTGCGTTTCCTGAACGACAATCGTTTCGACTATCTGCATTACACCGCGGCAAATGGAACCGATCTAACGATTGGCATGACGAAGGGTCACGAGTGGGCCGGCGGCAAGGGCAAGACGCCCGATGGACACCCCTTCTTCCCCAACATTCCCACCGAGGAAGTCTTCACCTCGCCCGATCGCATGCGCGCCGACGGTATCGTGTACTCGGCCATGCCGCTCATCCACCACGGCAATAAAGTCGACGATTTTTGGATTAAGTTCGAGGGCGGCCGCGTGGTGGACTACGACGCCCGCGTGGGCAAGGCAACGCTCGCAAGTATCATCGATACTGACGAGGGCGCTGCTCACCTGGGGGAGGTCGCGCTCATTTCCAAGAACACGCCGATCCGCGAAAGTGGTGTTCTGTTCTACGATACGCTCTATGACGAGAACGCTAGCTGCCATCTCGCGCTAGGTGTCGGTTTCCCCGAATGCATCGAGGGTGGGTATGACATGTCCAAGGAGGAGCTCCTGGAGCATGGTGTTAACGTCTCGAGCACGCACGTCGATTTTATGATCGGCACGGACGACATCGATATTACGGGCATTACGCCTGATGGACGTGAAGTTGTGATTTTCCAGAACGGCCAATGGAGTTGGGAATAGTCCCAGACCGTGGTACAATGCCACCCGCGGGCCGTTAGCTCAGCTGGCAGAGCAGGGGACTTTTAATCCCAAGGTCCAGGGTTCGAACCCCTGACGGCCCACCCAAAGATTGTTGAGACGGTCAACTTCGGTTGGCCGTCTTTTTTGTCGCCCTTTCATGGGTTCGAACCCGTCGGGGCGCGGAGCTGAGTAAACGCGTGAGCGTTTGCCAGGATCGCGTCGAAAATGTTGGTGTAAGGGTGACGCCCTAGCGCCCGTTTAACGAAGAACGGCCTTCGTCCTAGAATCTGAAATCACCACAACAACAGGTTCTAGGAAAGGACGAAGACCGCTATGGAAATCTTATCAGACCCGACGCCGGACATGCTCGCCATGCCCCGT
>CABSMZ010000003.1 GCA_902478875.1 uncultured Collinsella sp. | reverse complement strand
TGTGTATAAGAGACAGTCCTTAGACAGCGTGAGCGTCTGGATGCCCGCGCGCTCAGCGCGCTGCAAACCCTTAGCCGAAGGACGGCTCGACACCACAAGCCCAATCGAAGCGTTGAGCTTGCCGGCGGCGATCAGATCGATCAGCGCCTGCAGGTTGGTACCCGAACCGCTGATGAGCACACCGATCTTGAGCGGCTCGGCCGTATCGGCGCCGGTCGGACGGGTATAGGGCACAAAATCCAGGCCCTCGGCAGCAGTCATCTGCTCGTTAGCGCTCATCGGAGTACACGACCTTACCGGAGCCCTCGACGCACTCGCCCACGCGGAACGGCTTCTCGCCCAGCGCGACCAGGGCCTCGGTCACGGCAGCCTCGTCCTCGGGGGCGACGATCAGGCACAGGCCAACGCCCATGTTGAAGGTCTTGCATGCCTCGTTGGGCGCGAGCTCGGCCTGGCGCGACACGTAGGTGATGACGGGCGGAACGTCCCAACCCATCTCGGCGCCGTTGCGGGTGACCACGGCGTCGACGTCGTCGGCAAGCGCGCGGTTGAGGTTCTCGGTAATACCGCCGCCAGTGATGTGGGCGATAGCGTGCACGTTGGCGCCGCCGCGCAGCAGCTCCAGAATCGGCTTGACGTAGATGCGCGTGGGAGCCAGCAGGGCGTCTGCCAGCGATGCGCCGCCGAGTTCCTCGAGCGGACGGCTCAGCTCCTCGGCCTTAGCGGCGGCCTCGGGCGTGCCCGGCTTAATGCCGTCGACGCCAATGACCTTGCGCACGAGCGAGTAGCCGTTGGAGTGCACGCCAGTGGAAGGCAGGCCCAGGATCACGTCGCCGGGGCGGACGTTCGCGGGGTCGAGCATCTTGGGACGGTCGACAACGCCCACGGTAAATCCGGCAAGGTCGTAGTCGGCAGGAGCCATGACGCCGGGGTGCTCGGCCATCTCACCGCCCACGAGCGCGCAGCCCGCGAGCTTACAGCCATCGGCCACGCCCTTGATGATCTTTGCCATGTGCCCGGCCTCGATGTGACCGATGGCAACGTAGTCCAGGAAGAACAGCGGCTCGGCGCCCGAAGCCAAAATGTCGTTGACGCACATGGCGACCAGGTCCTGGCCCACCGTCTCGTGACGATCCATGATCTGGGCGAGCACAAGTTTGGTGCCCACGCCGTCGGTACCGCTGATCAGAATCGGGTCTTCCATATCCTTAAGCGCGGCGGCCGAGAATAAGCCACCAAAGCCACCGATACCGCCGATGACCTCGGGACGGTTGGTGTCCTTAACCATTTGCTTAATGGCGTCGACGGCGCGGCCGCCCTCGGCGGTATCGACGCCGGCGTCCTCATACGTCACATGCTTGCTGTCGCTCATCTGAGCCTTCCTCTCCCACTACCGTCCGCCGCGCGGGCGCCAAACGGTGCTCATAGTTGCGTTCATTTCGGCGCGCGCCATAACAGCACGCGCCGTCATATCAACAAAACAGCAGGTAAAACCTACCAAAATGAACCTGTCCCTACATGGCAGGTTTTAGGCCTCGCCGTGCTTCTCTTCCCAGCTGCGGTCGTCGTATTTCTCGACCACGGCGTCGTCGTCAAAGTGCAGCGGCTTATCCAGGTTGCGGGGCTTAAAGCCCTCCATAAACTTGTCGCGGCCAAAGCTCTCGGGAATCGCCACGGGGTAGCGGCCGGTAAAGCACGCATCGCAGTAACCGCCCTTGGGCATGACCTTCAGCAGGCCCTCGACCGAAAGGAAGGCCAGCGAATCGGCGCCGATATACTCGCAAATCTCGTCGACCGTCTTGTTGGCGCTGATAAGCTGCGACTGTACGTCGGTATCGATACCGTAGAAGCACGGCCAGATGACCTCGGGCGAGTTGATGCGGATATGAATCTCCTTGGCGCCAGCGTTGCGCAGCATCTTGACGAGCTGCACCATGGTGGTGCCACGCACGATGGAGTCGTCGATGACGACCAGGCGCTTGCCCTCGATGTTGTCGCGCAGCGGATTGAGCTTCATGCGCACGCCCATGGCGCGCAACTCCTGCGTAGGCTCGATAAACGTACGGCCCACGTAGCGGTTCTTGATGAGGCCCTCGCCAAAGGGAATGCCGCTCTCGTGCGAATAGCCCTCCGCGGGCGGCAGGCCGGAGTCGGGCACGCCGATGACCAGGTCGGCCTCGACGGGCTCCTCATGTGCCAGCTGACGACCCATGTCGTAACGGCAGGCATAGACGCTCTTGCCGTTCATGATGGAGTCGGGGCGGGCAAAGTAGACCTGCTCAAAGATGCAGTTGGCGGGCTCTTCAGCTGCAGGCACGCCCTGCTCGGATACCAGACCCTCGGCGCTGATGCGCAAGATCTCGCCGGGACGGACGTCGCGAACGTACTCGGCACCCACAATGTCAAGTGCGCAGGTCTCGGAAGCAACGACCCAGCCGCCGGCGCGCGTGACATGGACGGCGGAGTCGACCGTCGCGGCGCCGTCTTGCGAGGGCAGCTGCGAAACGGATGCGGCATCGGCTTGGTCCAGACCCTCGTCCACCAGCTTGCCCAGCACGAGCGGGCGAATGCCGTGCGGATCGCGGAAGGCGTAGAGCGCCTGCTCGTTGATGAGCGTCATGGCGTAGCCGCCGCGCACAAGCTCCATGGTCTTGCGAATGCCCTCGCGCAGGTGGCCCGTACGCTGGGTAAAGTAGCCGATAAGCTTGGTCGCGACCTCGGAATCCGAATTGGAGAGGAACGGCACGCCCAGCTCGATTAGCTGGCGGCGCAGCTCGTCGGTGTTGACCAGAGTGCCGTTGTGAGCAAGCGCGATAATGACGCTGTTGATGGTAGAAAGATGCGGCTGCGAGGCTTCCCAGCTCTTGGCACCGGCAGTGCCATAGCGCACGTGGCCCACGGCCAGCTGACCGGAGAGCGTCGACAGGTCGGCGTTGGAGAACACGCGATCGAGCAGTCCCAGGTCTTTGCGAACCATAACCGTGCCGCCGTCGCCCACGGCGATTCCCGCCGATTCCTGGCCGCGATGCTGCAGCGCGCGCAGACCAAAGTACGTCAGTCGAGCCACATCGCGATCGGGCGCCCACACACCAAAAATGCCGCATTCCTCATGCAGCTGGTCGGAGTCCGGATCATACGTCGACATGGTCTTCACCTGTCCCGCGGCGCGCTCGGCCGCGTGGATGGTTTCTTGAGACATGGCATCCCCTCAGAGCCTCGTTATTTGGCGTTACCTGCCCTATTATACGCACGGCAAGACAAGCACTCCCGCGCATGAACAGCGCTTTTTAAAAGCCCACCGAGCTTATAATCCGTTTTGCAGCCAAACATTTTATTGGGCAACCGCCTCGGGGCCGACGATCCCGCATGCTTTCGTTGCGACGTGTCTCGCCCGCCGTTAGGGCTTGCATTGTTGCAATCGGGACGTTCGTCCTGTCTTTTGGCAGGTCGGCGGCGTATCCTTGTACCTACAGCAAAACGAGAAAGGTTATGTATGGATCGAAACGAACTCGACCCCAGCGTCCCCAGCGCCACGGAGGTCAAGAAGATCCCCCTCATCATTAAGGTGTACGCCGTCCTGTGCATCCTGTCCGGCGTGGGCACGCTCCCCTCGGTCGGCGCCTTTATGTGGCAGGTCATCACCGCGCTCATCAATGGCAACGCCGCCGCCAAGCTCGGCGACAACACACTCGTCGCGGTCGGCCTTATCGTCGCCGGCATCATGCTCTCTGCGGCAAGCGCCGTCATCCTGATTATCTTTGGCCTGGACCTTATCAAAAACCAGCGCCGCAACGCTGCCCGTCTGTCCTATATCCTTATCGCGTTTACCGTCGTCGAGCTTTTGGTTGACGTGATGCTCCAGGGCATCGGGCCCTTCTTGCTGCGCCCTGCCATCCAGCTCGGCATCCTCGTCGCGCTTTCGGCCACCGTCGACCCCACGCTGCGCCAGGAGCGCGAGCTGCAGCGCCGCCTGCAGGAAATGCTCGATCGCGACGCCGCCGCCGAGGGCATGCTCGGGCGCGATGAAACCGGCGAAGGCTACATCAAGCTCAACTACTTCAACCTGTTCTGGGTATTCTTTGTCTGCTGTATACTCGGCCTGATCGCCGAGGACATCTGGCACATGACGGTCGACGACCCGGGCGTCTACCAGAACCGCGCCGGCATGCTGTTTGGCCCCTTCAGCCCCATCTACGGATTTGGCGCCGTGCTCATGACCATGGTGCTCAACCGCTTCTACAAAAAGAACCCCATCATTATCTTTTTGGTGAGCGCGCTGCTCGGCGCAAGCTTTGAGGTGTTCGTGGGCTGGTTTATGCAGACCTCGTTTGGCGTGGTCTCGTGGAGCTACTCGCATATGAAGCTCTTTGGCATGCCCGATCCGCTCGCCGTCCTTACCGGCGGACGTACCTGCACGGGCTTCGCCTGCCTGTGGGGCCTGGGTGGCCTCATCTGGATCAAGCTGCTGCTGCCGAGGCTGCTCAAGCTCATCAACATGATTCCGTGGAAGAGCCGCTACTCGGCTACCGTCATCTTCACCATCATTATGCTGGTCGATGGCGTTATGACGCTGCAGTCGCTCGATTATTGGTATCAGCGCGTCAACGGCACGGAACCGGATATTCCCGTTGCGCAGTTCTACGGCAAGTACTTCGATAATGACTTTATGGAGAATCGCTTCCAGAGCATGACCATGAGCCCCAAGGATGCGACGCGCGTGTAGCGCCAACCGCGCCCAAAACGCAAAATGCCCGCCGGTATCACACGTACCGGCGGGCATTTTTATAAACGAGCCTTCTATCGACGCAAGCCTCTACGCCTCGCGCTCGACCTCACTCACGCATTCATTCTTGATGGTGCCAACGAGCGCCTGCAGCGCATCGACCACGTGCGGGCGAATGTCCCCGCCGATGAGCACGAGCATGATGTCGTCACCTACGGCAAGCTCGCCGCTTGCCAACCACACGCGCACATAGCCGATACCTGGCATCGCGCGCGTGGCCTCGATAGCAGCCTGCACTTTCTGAGCATCGAAGCCGAACACCATGCCGCCCACCCTGCGTCCGGGAGCTACGCCATCGGCTTCGATCCCGCGGACCTCGGACTTGGGCGTCGCGCGCACCACGCCGTTATGCGTCAGATACATCCCACAGCCTGCCGCCGAAGCATCGGCCTTGGCCTCGCGCAGCCAAGCATCAACCGAAGGCATCGTTTTGCCATTCTCGAGCATCATTTCCCCTTTCACCGTCATTGAGTAGCCCATTATCTATTCCTCGACCGGCGTGAGCACCATGACGGCGCGTGTGTTGCTCAGCGACAGCGAACGACAGGTCACAAGCGTTACAACCTTAGTTGCCGAAGCGGCACGATCGGTGGCATCACTCGCCACGGCAGAAGCGCCGTCGAGCATCTCGGACAGGTAGTTCTTGAGTCCGTCGTCGCCCTCAAAATTGGTCGTGCGCGCCTTGGCATACGTGTCCTCGACCACCTTGGTCGCCAGCGGACGCAACTTATACGTCGCATCGCGCGTGATGTAGTACACATATTCAATGCTATCGAACGTTGCCTGGTCAGTCGTATCCGAAATCACGTTGAACATCGACCCATCGTTCATATGGTGGCCGTAGATCGTGGTCTGCTGGTCGACCATTCCCGGCGCGGTGTCATCGCTATCCAAGAAGATGGCACCCGAGGCGTTAGACGTGCCATCGAACAGCGTGTTGAGGTATTTGGAGTTGTTGTTGGTCTGCACCACGGGATAGTTGATGTTGGTTCCCGGCACGTAAATCCAACCCACAATCTCGGGGTTCGTCTGAGCAAGCGCATCAAAGTCGATAATCGGCACGCCGCTGGCGTCCTTATCGCTTACATATTGCTTCTCGATTTTCTGATACGAATCGCTCGCCTGCTTATAGCCAATCTGGGCATTAATAAAAATAGCGGCGGCGGCGACAATCAGACCGATACCGATGATGATGAGCAGAATGGGAATAATGGAGTGGCGCTTTTTGCGCGGCGGCTCGGTGCGATCCGACGGCGCGGCATGCGATGAAGACCGGGGCGGCTTCTTAGCGGAGCTATAAGACGAAGGACGATATGCGGCCGGCGCGTCCTGTCGACGATGCGTCGCCGGTGTCACGGGGCGCGGCGCGCGCGGCTGCTGAGGAGAGGATGTCCGACCCTGCTGTGCCGCACGGGCAGCACCCGGCTTCGACGGATCGGGAATCTGAGAAGCCTTGAATCGTTTTCCCTGATAATCGGACATGGCTCTCCTTATACTGCGGTGAAACGGCGGGACGTTTAGGCGTCAGCCATCTCCTGCTTCATCTTCTCGATAACCTTGCGGTACTCGGGGTCGCAAGCACCCAGAATCTGTGTGGCATAGATGGCGGCGTTCTTGGCGCCGTTGATGGCAACGCAGGCCACGGGCACGCCCGAAGGCATCTGCACCATCGACAGCAGCGAATCCATACCGCCCAGGTCACTCGTCTTCATAGGTACGCCGATAACCGGCAGCGGCGTAAAGGCGGCCACGACACCACCCAGGTGAGCGGCCTTGCCGGCGGCGGCGATAATCACTTTGATACCGCGATCGGCAGCAGTCGAAGCCCACTCGTGGACCTTCGCCGGTGTGCGGTGTGCGCTCGCAATGACGAGCTCATAGGGCACACCGAGCGCCTTGAGCTCGGCGGTGCAGCCTTCCATAACACCCAGATCGGACTTGGAGCCCATGATGATCCCGACAACCGGCTTTTGATCTGCCATAAACAAAGACCTCCTGTTGAGAGCGGTGACGCGGCCAATCCGCGACCCTTAACTGCAAATAATTCAAGTATAGCCGCCGATGCTGATGTGTTCGGCGGGAGACGGAACGCTTTGCGAGATTAAGGCCGAAGGGTCGGAGCTTTCTGCCTACATTCAAAAAGCGTGCCCACCGTCCTTGGGTGGGACGGCGGGCACGCTTGCTTAGCTGTTGCTGGGGCTACTTAGCCTTGCTGCGACGATGGAAGAAAGCGCCGATCGCGGCGATGATGGCGCCAAGACCACCGACGGTCGCGACGGTCGCCGCCGTCTGGTCTCCGGTATTGGGAATCGCCGAACCGTTCTTCTTGCTGCCCTGGGCCTTGTCGCCTGCGGGCTTGCCCGCCTGG
Organism: uncultured Collinsella sp.; assembly: GCA_902478875.1. Taxonomy (GTDB): domain Bacteria; phylum Actinomycetota; class Coriobacteriia; order Coriobacteriales; family Coriobacteriaceae; genus Collinsella. Next base: position 28,908 of record CABSMZ010000003.1, on the reverse strand, counting down.
TTGCCGCCGTTCGAGCCATTGCCGGAACCCTGGTTGCCCGAGCCGCCCTGGTTGCCGGAATCGGCATCCTTGAGGCTCTCAATGGCCAGCTTGAGCTGGCTATAGGCCGCCTGGATCTGGGTGTCGGAAGCATTCTCATCACCCAAGACGTCCTCGGCGTAGGTAATGGCATCCGTCAGGGCCTTGACAGACTCGGCCGTCTTGCCCCTGGTGTCAGTCTCCTTCGCCTGCTTGACCAGGGCCTTGAGCTGCTTCTTAGTCGGATTCTCGACCGGGACCACCGGGGTCTTCTCGAGCGCGTCGCGGGCGCTCTCGAGCGCCCTGAGCGCCTGGTCGACCTCGTCCTGCGTGGCATCCTCGTCGCTCAAGATGGCGCGGGCGCTCGCCAGGGCGTTCTCGAGCGCCGTCCAGGAGGCCTCGGTGTAGTCGCCGGCCTTGAGGTCGCCGGCGGCAAGCTCGGCATCAACCTTTTCGATCGCGGCAGTGAGATCATCCTTCGCCACCGGATCGGGGACGGCCGTACCGTAGAACTTGAGCTCCGCCATGCTGCAGTAGGCATCAACGTCGCCCCCGCCGGCGTGAATCACCTTGACGGTCACGTAGCGACCGCGCGCGGCGCCAAAGCTCATCTGTTTCCAGTCGCCACGGTCGGTGAGCACGCGGCCATCGTTGTCGAAGGCGAACGTACCCATCGACGCGGCGGTGCCCTTCTCATAACCGTCGGCAGTGTCGGAGACCAGTATCTCGGCCTCGAAGATATCGCCGTTAGTGCCGCCGTCCTGGCGCGGCAGGAATGTAACGTCGGTGAGATCGTAGTCGCGGCCCAGGTCGACACTCAGATACTGGGGCATACCGGTCCCATGGGCCCAGTCGCTGTGCCAAAGCGTCCGCTCGTCGCCGTCGAGAGCGTTGACGGCGTTGCTGCCCTCGTAGTCGGCCTCACTCGAGAAGCCGGCCACCTTGACGTTCTTGCGGTTCTCGGGCGTGTTGATGAGAATCTTCTCATCAACAGGGCGCATCTTGAGGCCGTCGATTGCCTTCTCGATCTTGGCTGTGGCGTCTGCGACATCCTTCTTGCTATAGCTGCCCTGGCCGCTGTCGAGGAGCTTCTGAGCCGCCTCGACCGCAGTGGTGAGAGCTGCATAGGAATCCTTGGTGTAGACGGACTCGCTGTAGCCCGCGGCCTTGGAAAGCGCTGCTACGAGCGCAGAGGTATCGACACCAGCCTTGACCTCGACCTCATAGGATGCGGTCTTGGAGGGGTCGAGTACCGACGCCACCGTGATCTTTGCCTTGCCGGCCTTGTTGGCACGCAGGTAGTAGCTCACGCTATCGCCAGCCTGAACAGCGGAGACGCTTACCACAGAGGGGTCGGAGCTCTCGACCGTCACATAGGGGTAGCCAGCGCTCTCAGGCGTAGCCTTGGCGTCGACGGGCGTAATGTCGCCTTCAAAGAACTCGGTCTGGTTCTTGCCTAGCTCGACACCCTCGATGGCCTCGACACCCTGCGTGTAGTTGAAGTTGACCTCACGCAGTGTGAGCATCTGGTCACCCGATGCCTCAAGCGGCGTGACCTCGACCTTGGTCGCCTTCTTGCCCTTGTTCTCGGCAGAGAGGTCAAAGGCGTAGCGAGCCAGGAAGGAATCGTACTCCCCGCCCGCGAACTCTTGGGTCGAGCCATCCTCGAACGTCACGACAGCCTTGATCTTCTGCACGGTTCCGTTGCCACCGTTGCGGTTAACGACCTCGACACTATCGAGTTTCGACGGCGTCTTAAATGCGAATGTCATCGTGGTGGGAAGCTTCACGTAACTCGGAAGCTTACCCTCGCTGTCCCAGTTGCCGCTCCAGTTCCATAGGAACTCAAAGCCGTTGTCGCCCTCGTTATTATCGAACAGCGCGTTATAGCTCTTCTGCTGGATAAGTTTCTCGACGTTGGTCCCGTCGTCGGTCGTGAGCTCATCGTTGGTCATCGTGATGTTGAAGGCGTCCTGACCGTACTCGGCGGCCGTTGGCTGAGGAACATCCGGCATCGTCACCGTGCCGTCGCTCGCAAACTCAAGTGCGTCGCATGCCGGACCGATGAGCCAAGATGTCGAGGGCAGTTCGACCTTGCCGGCGGTCTTGGCCTTGAGCTTGAAACTCGCCACCGCGCCGGTACCGTTGTAGAGCTTGCCATCGCCGCGGTTGGCAAAGGCGAGATTGATAGTCTGCGTTCTGTCCGCGAACTGGACCTTCTCGCGAGACAGGTTCTCCATGCCGGCAGTCGAGCCGTCCTGCGCGATGCTCTCGGACACAAACTCGAACTGGTCGCTCTTGAAGTTGACGAGAGCGCCCAGGGCGTTGACGTTCTTGGCGTCGGCCGCATAGACATCAACGGTGATCTCATCACCGGCCTCGACCTCGGTCTTGCTCGGAATCACCGCGAGCGAACCTGCGACCTTTCCCTTTTGTTTAGTGCCGCCGTCAAGACCCGCCATGGTGAACGAGTAATCGTAGACGTCGTAAACGCCGTTATCGTTGAGGTCGGCGAAGTGGTCGCGGATCTGCGAACCGAACGTCGGGGTATCGGGCTCGCGATTCTCGAGGCCCAGATAGTTCTTCATGTTGGAGTAGTCTCCGTCGGAGATCGTGGCCTTGTTGAGGTTGGAGCCCACGGCGAAGCCATCCGTGCCGTCGGTCTTGTAGATGGCAATCTCGGACGCGGAGAAGAAATTGCCGACCGAGGCGAGCGGTGTCATGCGCACGTAACGGGCGGCCACGGTGCCGTCAAACGCTACCGTCTTACAATCAGCGGAACGTGCCCAATCGACCTCCTGGCTCGTCCAGTGGACGCCATCGAGACTCGTCTCAACACGCATCTTGGTCACAGTGCCGTTGCCGGCGTCATCGCGCGGATAGTACTCGAGCTTATCGAGCTTGTAAGCGCGTCCATAGTCAACGGTAAGCGCCTTGCCCAGATCGTTGCCACCGGAGTGGAAACCGCCGTCGCCCGACTGGAACTCATGGTCGAAGGCGAGCTCGGCCTTATGGCTGCCGTAAAGTGAGCCCTCCCAGGTGATTTGCTCGGCGTCGGGGACGTTCCGCCACGGATCGAGTGCGGAGTTCGCCTCGAGCACATCGCTCCAGGCGGAGTAGCCCTCGGCGTTGCGCGAACGAATCTGGTAGGTGTGCTTGCTATTGTAGGCGAGGTCGGTGTGCGTGAACTCGGCCGCATCACCCACGGCGAACACGGTGCCGTCGACCTTAAGGTCGTAGGAGGTAGCACCATCGACCTTTCCCCAGGTGAGCTTGATGCTCGTTGGGGTCGTGACGTCCTCGGGGGCAGCAAGGTTCGTGGGTGCGGAGAGGCTCTCGTTGAGGCGATCGGCTGTGAGCGTGGCGTCGGCGTTCACGAAACCGCCCAGCTCGAGCGTCTGCGCCGCCGCAGCAACATCGGTCTTCGCGAACTTGACGTAGACCTTGGGGTTCGTGGTGATCTTGGTGTTGTTAAAGCTCTCGCCCCGCTCGGCCTCGGTGCCGTCCGCATCGCTGCCGTAGTGGTTGAGGTTAGGGGTCTCGCTGTAGAAGTAGACCGCCTGGCCGGCCTCGGGGGTCGCGGTGTCAAAGGTCTCCTGCGAGTCGACCTCAACCACGTTGAGCGCGGATCCGCCGTTCTTGGCGACGACGCTCATGGGCTTGGCGGACACGTTGGCCACGAAGGTCGTGGTGCGATTGGAGTCGTAGCCGTTGTAGCCACCCTGCGAGGCTTCGGCGGTAAAGGTCGCGGTGCCGCCTGCGGCCTTGGATCTGTAGACGGTGCTCACATGCTCACCGTAGGAGATATTGTCGATCGTACCGTAGGAATCGTCCTCAGTCGTGTTGTTCTCGATGGAGGAGCCGTCGTCCTCGTACTGCGTAAAGGTGCCGTCGCCCTCGGTGGCGAAGAACTCGACGATACGCTGGCTGCGGTCGGTACCCTTGGTGTTGGTGTCGCTCACGGCCTCGGGGTTGTTGTTCTCGGCGTACATCGGCACGATAGCGTTGGCCTTCACAAACAGCGGCAGCTTCCAAAGCGGAGCCTCGTAGTTGTTGAGAACCTGGCCGCCGCGATACTGCTTACCCGAGAAGTAATCGATCCAGATGGTGGGATTCTCGTCGGTGCCGTAATTGGGGAGGTAAATCCCATTGCGAATGTCGTTGCCGTTCTCGTCTGCCTGGGTATCCTGATACACCGGTGCCACTAGGAAGTTCTCACCGAACATATACTGGTACTGCGTCGAGGTGCTTGCGGCGTACTCGGAGTTATCGGAAAGCAGCATGGCGCGGATCATGGGCAGGCCGGCATCGCCGTTACCCGTGTCGATGTTGGCCGCCGAGGCCGCGCTCGTGTAGATATAGGGCATGAGCTGCGCCTTGAGCTTGAGGTAGAAGCGCGAGATGCCTGTGTAGGGATCGCCGTGCGTCATGGGCGATTTACGGTAGGTGCCCCAACCGTCCATGTCGAGCATAGAGGGCGTGAACGTCTTCCACTGGTAGTCACGCGCAGAGATGATGGGGTCGCCGCCAAAAATGCCATCCATGTCGGAGCCGATGTTGGGGTTGCCCGAAAGACTCTGACCGATATACGTGGGGATATGGAAGCGAATGTACTCCCAGTTACCGCCATACTGGTCGCCGGTCCAAATGCCACCAAAGCGCTGCGTGCCGGCCCAACCATCGAGCGTGATGATGTTGGGGCGCTTGTTAGCGCCGGTCGTCACCGTGTCATAAGCTGTCTTGATGCCATTAAGACCAAAGGAGTAGCCAGATCCAACCCAGGCAACGTCGGTCTTAAGGGTAGTGATGCCTCCCGTCTTGACCTCGGCGTCGAAGTCGCGAAGCAGATGCCACGGGGTCTCAGGGTTGCTGTCGGGCTCAAGGTTGGACTGGGTCCACAAGCCCGTGCTCACACCCTTTGAGTTGGCATACTCGGTGAACTTCTTAAGGTTGTCGACGTTGGCACGCACAGCGTTAAGACGGTCGGCCGAGCTCGCTCCGTCGGAGTTGACGCCGCCGGTCTTGTAGTAACCGTTCTGGCCATAGCCGGCGCCGTAGCCGTCGTTCGGCAGGAACCAGCCGAGCGGCATGTCGCTGTCCTCGTAGTCATCGATAACCTGCCGAGCAGAGAACTGGCGGTCGAAATCGGTCGCTTTCATGTTCTCGGTATCAACCGTAGGGCCCTCACCGTTGAGCGTCTCGGCCGCAAGTGTGCCGTCGAGCTTGTAGCCCGTCGACATGCCAGACTCGTACTTAACGTCGCCCTTCTCGCTCGAGGACTTGCTGCCCTTGGTCTCCCACTTCTTTTGACCCGAGGTCGTTGACCAGCCATCACGGTTATAGGCATTAAGATGACCAAGGTAGAACCCGTACTCGGGCAGCAGTACCGGGTTACCGGTCACCTTGTAGTAGTCCTGCAGCATCTCAGTTGCTACGTTCGAAGCTCCCTCGTTGGTCGCCACGAAGTAGTAGGCATCAAACTCATTCTCGCTGTGCAAAGTCGTGACCGTCGATGAGTCCGTGGAACCGAAGTCGTAGGAACCCTCTGCAAACGTGTTTCGGAGCACGCCGTAGCCGTCACTCGTCCAATAAAACGGGTTGGGCGAGGCAACGCCGCCATCGGTCCAGTTGTTCGTGTTGGAGATGGCGATGGTCTGGTTGGTGTGCAGGAAGCGTCCGTTCTGGGTGCCGCCGCCAAAGAAGTTCTCGGACTTCTCCTTGGCGAGCGTCTGGACGGTACCCTTCTTATCAAGGTCGAGGGACGCGGACTCGGAAACCACGACACGGTCGCCTGACTTGATACTCATCTTGCCAGTCGCCTTGTCCAGGATCACGGTCGCCTTTCCGCCGGTGATCTCGATAGTGTCGCCCTTGTCGGCAACCGTCGCACTCGGCTTGCTGTAGGTGTCCGAGGTATCGGGCTGAGCCTGGATCTTAGCCGTGTGGGACTTACTGCGCGGCGTGGCGTACTCGGAAAACTCACCCTTGGGGTCGACGTTATAACGGAAAATACCGTCCTCGAGGAACGTAATACGGCCCTTGATGCCGTCAGCGAAATCGATGTCGACGACATTCGAGGCAGACTGGGACACGGTCGCCGAGTCGACGCCCTTGAGTGGCGTGGCAATCGCTTGCTGGGGATTGGCAAACACGAGCGTCGCTGCAGTGGCAACGAGGACCGCGCTTCCCTTCACCCACCGTTTCGTAAAAATGGAATTCCTGCGCATCTGGTCTCCTTTCTTCCGACATGCTGAGGTGCCGAGGACGCCCCCCCCCCGGCAGCATGGGAAAACGTATCAAACGGAGATGTTCGGTACATTCCGCACAATGGGGGCCACCCGTTACCAAGGGGCCAACTGGTAGTAACCAGATAGCCACCTACTAGGTCATATCAACATATGGGAGCACTTGCGCACCCAAGTTCGGAATTCTCCCAGCGGCAGCAAAATAAGCGTCAACGGCAAGGTGGGCTTAATAAGCCATACCAATTGGTTCTTCAGTCAAATACCAATCTAGCAAAAATGTACTGTTTATCTGGTATTACACAGACCATACCTTTCCCTCGGGAACTGGGCTTCGCGAAGTTTCCCGAGGGAAAGGCTCAGCCGCCATCCTGCAACCTACCGGGGATTGCCATGACGTACGTTGGCTGATTTGGTTTGGAATGAGATGTTGACGGTGGCTGATGGGCACAACTGTCCCGGGTGCATTTCAAGATGCACCTAAATGTCTGTCTTTATCCTTATAGATTGTCCAGGTAGTCGTCGGCATCATAGGTAAGGCTGTAAGCTTTATTCAGGATGCGCACGAGCTCCTGGGCATCGTGCTCGCCGAGCGCTGAGAGTTGTTTCGAGAGCGATGCCACACTCTCGGCATTTTTTTTCGCCGCGAAATCACGGCCTTCCTCGGTAATGCTCACCAGCACACGCCGACGATCGTTTGGATCAGTCCTGCGCTGAACGTAACCCTTACTCTCGAGTGAATCCAAGATATGCGACATGCGCGCACGGGAGAATTTCAGCTTCTTGGCAATCTCGGAGGGAATGACATCACCGTCAATACCCGATAGATACTGTAAAACCGGTGCCTCGCCCACACTGGCGCCGCCGGCAGCACTCAAGGATCCCTTGGCAAGGGAACGTGAGTACACAATCAGTTTTCGAGCGACGTCATCGTAATCCACTGGGGATATTGTCCTTTGCAACTCTAGAAGGGCCATAAAACCGTCATTTGCCGTACATTAGTTAACATTCGCAACAATTATTTATGATACCCCAACGCGGAAGTCTATTGCTCGTCCTTCTTGCGTCGCATAAGCTCCTCAACGTCGACACCAGCGGCCTCGAGCATGCGCTCGACATTCTTTTTGGCGTTGGTCGTGCCGACCTTAAGCACGATCGAAAGCGGAGTGCCCACCACCAGGCACACGATGCCCACGGGGACACCCCAGCCGGGGCCGCCCTGCATACCCCACATCCCCATCAAAAAGCCAATCGCCACGAGCGAATAGCCCAGGCGCAGCCAAACATTGAGCCGCTGAATAGCATCGGTCTGCATCTTTGCCTCGCGAATCAAGTCGTCGCGCGAAAGGTCGTGTCCATGTTTCTCGTGCATATGGTCCTCCTCGTGCAAAGTGTGCATCATGCGCAAGTGCATCGTTTGTCGAATACGTCATCTTTCAAGAGCAATATAGCGGGTGTCGTGTAGGCGATGGAGGTCGCTGGCCATATTGCCCTTGAAGGGCGGCGCAAAATCAGAAGGCCGTGCGGTTGAGGCCGCACGGCCTTACAGGGGGCCAGGGGATGATGACTAGTAGCTCAGTGCCGGGTCGAAGAAGCCAATGAGAACGCCCACAAATGCGATCACAACGAGGATCAGCATCATAACGATGGGGTTGACCTTCTTCTTGGTCATCATGTACCAGCAGAAGATGATGAAGACCATGGGCAGCAGGTGCGGATAGATCCCGTCGAGCGTGTCCTGGAACTTACCGCCGCCGGGCAGCACCAGATTGGGGCTGCAGGTGATGGAGACCCAGGTAGCACCGACTGCACCGATGACCATGGTACCGACCATCACGATGGAATCACGCAGAGCCTTGGCCTTGGGGCCGACGACCGCCTTGCCGCCGAGCTCATAGCCCTGGTTGTAGGCAAAGCGCATGCCAAGGAACATGAGCAGGTTCCACACGACAATATAGAAGATGGCACCGAGCGGAGAGCCGCCGGTCGAGAGACCGAGGGCGATACCGAGCAGGATCGGGATCAGGGTACCGACGATCAGCGAGTCGCCAAGGCCGGCGAGCGGGCCCATGAGGCCGGCGCGGATGCCGTTGATGGCGTCGTCGTCGATGGCCTCGCCGTTTGCGCGAGCCTCCTCGAGGCCGGCGGTGACGCCGACAATCATGGTGCCGATCTGCGGCTCGGTGTTGAAGAACGCGGAGTAGGTCTGGAGGGCCTGCTTCTGCTCCTCGGGCGTGTCGTAGAGCTCCTCGACGATCGGAAGCATGGCGCACAGGTAACCGAAGGTCTGCATGTGCTCCTGCGAGAAGCAAGTCAGGTTGCCATAGGACCAGTTGCGGAACGACTTGGCAAGCGTTTTCTTAGAGAGTTTCTTCTTCTCTGCCATTAGATGTCCTCCTCTTCCTCATCATCGGAGCCCGAGGCGATAGCTGCCTTGGGAGCGTTTGCGAGGTCGATCTTGAGCGAAGCGATCTCATAGTTGATCAGGGCGAAGAAGCAGCCGATGCCGGCGGCGGCAATCAGGTTGCATCCCATGACAGCGGACAGGGTGAAGCCGAAGAAGAACGTGAGGAAGTCCGTCGGCTTGGAGATGACCTGCTTGAGCAGGATGGCGATACCGACGGTAGGCAGCAGCGAGCCGACGGTGAACAGCGTCTTCATCGCGATGCCGTCCATGGGCATGTAGGTCTTCATGAGGTCGACCATGGCGGTGCCGCCCATGGTGATGATGAACGTCGGGAGGAACGAGCAGACGATGTGACCGATCCAAGGCAGAACGTTGTTGACCAGGTAGAGCTTGTGGAGGTCGCCCTTCTCGAGCCACTTCCAGCCCATGCCCTGCCATACCAGGTTAATGGTGGCGGTGCCATAGAAGAGCACAGTGCCGAGCGTGCCGACGGCGGCACCGAGGGATGCGGCCATGCCGGCGGCCTCAGCGGAGGCGGGATCGATGCCCGAGTTCTTGATGGCGAGGATCGCCAGCGGGATGCCGATATAGGACACGGCGCGGACGTCGGCGGAGACGGTTCCGCCGGGGGTCACGAGAGCGATGTAGACAACTTGGATGGCAGCGCCGACGAGGATGCCCGTCTGCATATCGCCCATGATGATGCCGACGATGAGGCCGGCGACCAGAGGACGACCCAGAGTGTAGTTGCCGATCGTCGTGCCGCCCATGCCAGGCAGTGATGCCAGGCAGGCGAACAGGCCGAACAGCGCGGCTTGGAATGCATTGATTGCCATGCTTTCCCCTTTCTTTATTCCTCAGCCCCTTTCACCAAGGGCTGTAGATACCAAAATGCGGCTGGCGCCTAACTAGAAGCCAAACTGACCGCGGAACTTGGGCCACTCACCGATGGACTTCTCCTTGATAAGGGCGAACTCGACCCTGTAGCCGGCGTTGGTGAGATCCTCGAGCGCCTGGGCCTCTTCCTGCGTGATCGACTGGTTGTTGCCGAGCTTGGTGGTGCCGGGACGATCGTTGCAGGGACCGACGATGATGCGGTCCATGCCGGGCTTAAAGCCAAAATCGACGAGAAGTTCCTTCATGTCGAGCGGGTTCTTGGTGATCAGGAAGTACTTGGTGTTGGACTTGAGAACCTTCTCGGAGACCTCCTTGAAGTGCTCCTTGGTCCACACGAACGTCTTCTTGCCCGAGGCACTCTTGTAGGCCTCCTTGAGCACGGGGTTGGACGCTGCAGCGTCGTTGACGGCGATAAGACCGTCGCAGGGATACTCGAGGGCCCAACGGGTAACGGTCTGTCCATGGATCATACGGTCGTCAATACGGATGAACGAAATCATGCGTTCTCCCTTTCTTTATCACCGGGGGTCTTTCCTCTTAACCCCCGCTCCATCACAAAAATTGGGGCGGATGCGCTGCCTAGATGTCGTCGTCCTCGTCGTCGGCGTCATCGGTCGGGACCACAAGCTCGGACATACCGTTCTTGCCCTCCTGCAGCATCATCTGCTTGAGAGAATCCAGGTCCATGGTGGCAAGCCCCATCATGGCGGTCATAGCCATGGGCAGATTCATACCGCCGAAGGCAATGGTGTGGGCGAGCAAGCCCTTCTCGGCCATCGTGTTCATAGCATTGGTGAGCGGCGATCCGCCCAGGATGTCACCGAGCAGGACAACCTCGTCATCGGCGGTAACGGGAGCGACCATCGCCTTGACGTTCTCGACATATTCGTCAGCGCCCATGCCGTCCACGAGACTCGTCGACAAGATGTTCGGGGCGTCATTGCCGAGCATCTTGAGGACACTGTGCAGTCCGGGAGCGAGCGTTCCGTGACTGACCATTACCAGATACCGCATGCGGTCTCCTCTCGACCTGCCGTGTGTCGCACGGCTTTGCTTTTTGCCGAGATTATTGTTGCGCCGGGGCATGTTCGGTACAAGAAAATAGTTGCGAACGGCAACTATTCATCGGTTAACGGTAGCAACTATTTTTGTGCCTAAATTATTTTTTCTTCCAATTATTTTTAAAATAGCAGGTAGATTGCCTGGTAAATGTTTTATGTTCCTTATGTACCATACATACCGACAAGAATCGGGCCTGACATCACCGGTTTGTCCCGCAGTGTCAGACCATGTCACGTATGCTCACGACATGGAGGTACCCCATGGACATGATCTCGTTTCTCGCCTCCGAACCCTTCGATCGCAGCGGTGATACGCCGCTCTATGTCCAACTTAAACATCGAATCGCCCTGCTTATCGCCAGCCAGGCGTTCGACACCAAGACGCCGCTGCCACGCGAGCTCGAAATCTGTGAGCGGCTGGAGTTATCGCGCGCGACCGTGCGCCGTTGCTTCCAAGATCTCGTCATCGAGGGGCGCGTGGTGCGCAAACGCGGGCAGGGCACGTTCATCAAGCCCCAAACCTCAGCGCCCGGCATCGACCTGGCCCTGAATTTCAGCGCGCGGATGCGCGAAGCGGGACGGGTTCCGAGCTCACAGATTCTCGCCTTTTCAAGCATACCGGCCGTCCGCGGCATCGCCTCCGGGCTCAAAGTGCCCGAAGGGACACCCGTCTGGGAGATTCGCCGCCTGCGTCTCGCCAACGACAAACCCATGGAGCTCAACTACGTCTATATCCCCGTGTCACTTTGCCCCGAGCTCACACGCAAAGACGTGGATGGCTCGCTCTACGCCTACATCGCGGAAAAGACCGGCATCCTGCCCGCAAGCGTCGATGCCGTCTACGAGACGGTCAACCTCGACAAGCATGAGGCGCGCCTTTTGGGACAGAACACCGGTAAGGCGGCGATGCGCATCGTGCGTTCGACTTACGACAAGACGGGAACCCCGTTCGAGGTAGGCGTGCTCATCAGCTGCGACGGTCAGGCAAAGTTGCACGTGCACATCGCCGCCGACAAAACAACCTTCACCGCCACAGCCCAATAAATCCAAAACGCGGGCGCCGTCGTTCAAACGAACGACGGCGCCCACACTCATTTTCTATTCAGCCCTAGTCATCGCACAAAGCCCCTTCGGCAGCACACGGTGCAGCCAAGTCACCGCAGGCCGGGGCGGGAGGCGGTCCTTTCTCTCGGAAAACTTCGCGAAGCCCAGTTTCCGAGAGAAAGTGTCCGGCTGCCGCCCCGGCCGGCCAGGCCAACTACACCGTGTACTGCGGCAGGTCCTGCAGGGCGATGACGTCCATGCCCATGTCGTTGGCGCTGCCGTGACCCTGCTGGTCCTCACGCACCGCCTCGATGGCACTCACGTACGTGTTGGCGGCAGACATCGCGGTCACGCAGGTCACACCGCGTCGCACTGCCTCGGTGCGCAGCAGATAGCCGTCGCCGCGCGAGCCCGGACCGTACGGCGTGTTGATGATCACCGCGATCTTGCCATCGGCGATGAGGTCGCCGATGTTGGGGCGCTCGCCGTCGTGCGGGCCGCTAATCTTCTCCACGATCTCGCACGTCACGTTGCCGCCGCGCAGCACGCGCGCCGTGCCCTCGGTGGAGCAGATATCAAAGCCCAGGTAGCGCAGGATACGCGCGACCGAAAGGATATGACGCTTGTCGCGGTCGCACACGCTGATGAACACCTTGCCGGCGCTCGGGTCGGGCAGCTTGTAGTCGATCGCCAGCTGCGTCTTGGCGTATGCCTCGGGATAGCTCTTGGCGATACCCATGACCTCGCCCGTCGACTTCATCTCGGGCCCCAGGATAACGTCGGCGCCCGGGAAACGGCCCCAGGGCATAACGGCTTCCTTCATGCAGAACCAGTCCAGCTGACGTTCGTCGCTCGGCAGGCCCAAGCTCGCGATGGAATCGCCTGCCATGATACGCGCCGCGCATTTGGCCAGCGGCACACCGGTGGCCTTGGAGATAAACGGCACGGTACGGCTGGCGCGCGGGTTGGCCTCGATCACGTAGACGGTCTCGCCCTTGATGGCATATTGCACGTTGACCAGACCGCGGACTCCCAGCGCCATCGCGATGCGGCGCGTGGTCTCGCGAAGCTTCGCCTGCAGGCTCTCGCTAAAGCTGAACGGCGGGATGCAGGTCGCGGAGTCGCCGGAGTGAATACCGGCTTCCTCGATATGCTCCAGGATGCCGCCGATGTATACCTCCTCGCCGTCGCACAGGGCGTCGACGTCGGACTCGATCGCACCCTCCAGGAAGCGGTCCAGGTACACCGGGTAGTCGGGGCTAATGCGCGCAGCCTCGGCCATGTAATCGCGCAGATGCTCGGCATCGTAGGCGATCATCATGCCGCGGCCGCCCAGCACATAGCTCGGGCGCACCAGCAGCGGATAGCCGATGTGCGCGGCCACGGCCTCGGCCTCCTCAAACGAGGTGGCCTGGCCCGCCGGCGGGTACATGATGCCCAGCTTGTCGAGCAGGGCGGCGAAGCGCTCGCGGTCCTCGGCAAAGTCGATGGCATCGGGCTTGGTGCCCATAATGTTCACGCCGCTCTCCTCGAGCATGCGCGCCAGCTTAAGCGGAGTCTGGCCGCCGAGCGTCACCACGACGCCGTCGGGGCGCTCGACATCGATAACGTCCATGACGTCCTCGTAGGTGAGCGGCTCAAAGTACAGACGGTCGGACGTGTCATAGTCGGTCGAGACGGTCTCGGGATTGCAGTTGACCATGATGGTCTCGAAGCCGCGGGCCGCCAGCGCGTAGCTCGCGTGCACACAGCAGTAATCGAACTCGATACCCTGGCCAATGCGGTTGGGGCCGGCGCCCAGGATCATCGCCTTGGGCTTGTCCGCCGGCGTGGTCTCGTCGGGAGCCACGCACTTCTTGGCGTCCGGGCTCGTGCGGTAGATGTTCTCGTACGTCTTGTAGTGATATTCCGTGGCGCTCGAGAACTCGGCGGCGCAGGTATCGACCGTCTTCATGCTGGGAACCACGCCCAGACCCTTGCGATAGGCGCGCACAAAGCGCTCGTCCGAGCCGGTCAGCGCGGCGATCTCGGCGTCGCTCGTACCATACTGCTTGAGCAGGCGCATCGCGTCGGCGTCGATATCCTCCACACGCAGACCGCGGATGCTCTCCTGGACCTGCACCATGTCGTTGATGCGGTTGAGGTACCACGGATCGATACCGCAGATGGCGTGGATGCGGGCGATGTCCCAGCCACGGCGCAGGGCCTCGACCACAAAGAAGATGCGGTGCTCGGTCGGGGTTGCCACGGCCTGAGCGAGCTCATCGTCGCTCAGCTTGTCGGCACCCTCCTTGCCACCGGCACAAATGCCCTGATGCCCGTCCTCCAGTGAGCGCATGGCCTTGCCGAAGGCCTCCTCAAAGGTGCGGCCGATCGCCATAATCTCGCCCACGGCCTTCATGCGCGTGGTGAGCGTGGGGTCGGTACCCTTGAACTTCTCGAAGGCAAAGCGCGGCACCTTGACCACGCAGTAGTCAATCGTGGGCTCAAAGCAGGCAGGCGTTGCCTTGGTAATGTCGTTGACGATCTCGTCGAGCGTGTAGCCCACGGCCAGGCGCGCGGCGGCCTTGGCGATGGGGAAGCCCGTGGCCTTGGAGGCCAGCGCGGACGAACGGCTCACGCGCGGGTTCATCTCGATGACGATCAGGCGGCCGGTCTGGGGGTTCACGGCAAACTGCACGTTGGAGCCGCCGGTCTCGACGCCAATCTTCTCCAGAATGGCGAGCGACGCGACACGCATGCGCTGGTACTCAAGGTCGGAGAGGGTCTGCGCTGGCGCCACGGTGATGGAGTCGCCGGTGTGCACGCCCATGGGGTCGAGGTTCTCGATGGAGCACACGATGATGCCGTTGCCGGCGTGGTCGCGCATGACCTCCATCTCATACTCTTTCCAACCCTCGATGGACTCCTCGACCAGCACCTCATGGGCAGGCGAGAGCTCAAGGCCCTGGCTCACGATGGAGACGAGCTCCTCGTGGGTATGCGCGATGCCGCCGCCGGCGCCACCGAGGGTAAAGCTCGGGCGCAGTACGCAGGGATAGCCCACGCGCTCGGCGATAGCCTCGGCGTCGGCCACGCTGTAGGCATAGCCCGAGCGCGCGACCTCCAGGCCGATCTCGGCCATGGCCTCGTTAAAGAGTTTGCGGTCCTCGCCGCGCTCGATAGCGGCCAGGTCGCAGCCGATCATCTCGACGCCGTACTTGTCGAGCGTGCCGTCCTTTGCCAGCTCGACGGCGGCGTTCAGACCGGTCTGGCCGCCCAGCGTGGGCAGCAGCGCGTCCGGGCGCTCTTTCTTGATCACGCGCTCGATAAACTCGGCGGTGATAGGCTCAACATAGGTGCGGTCGGCCAAGCCCGGGTCGGTCATGATGGTCGCCGGGTTGGAGTTGACCAAGATGGCCTCAAAGCCATCCTCCTTGAGCACCTTGCAGGCCTGGGCGCCGGAGTAGTCGAACTCGCAGGCCTGGCCAATAACGATGGGGCCCGAACCAATAACGAGGATGCGCTTGATGTCAGTACGTTTAGGCATGTTAGTTCTCCTCGGTCGCAGCGTTCTCGGACTCGGCGAAATTCCAGCCGGCGAGGCGGTCCTTCGCGGTGTCGATGTCCAGGTAGTTCTCCTCGCCGTCCATGAGTCGCGTAAAGGCGGTAAAGAGATAGTGGGCATCGGTGGGGCCGGGCGAGGCCTCGGGGTGGTACTGGACCGAGAAGCACGGGGCGTCGAGCAGCTGGATGCCCTCGGCGGTGCCGTCGTTGAGGTTCACATGTGTCAGGCGAATGCGGCCAAAGCGCTCGTTCATCACGACCGGCGCGATGCCGCGGCGCACCCAGACGCGCAGATCCCCATCGACCGCATGCCCGGTCTCGCCGCCGGAAAGCTCGGGGATCAGTTCGCCCAAGCTGGGGAACAGCAGGCCAAAGCCATGGTTTTGCGCGGTGATCTCCACGCGACGGCTTACCAGGTTCATGACCGGCTGGTTGCCACCGCGGTGACCGAACTTAAGCTTTTCCATCTGGGCGCCGCAGGCCAGGCTGATCATCTGGTGACCAAGACAAATACCAAAGACCGGCACCTTGCCGATCAGCTGCTGTACCTGCTCGTAGGTCTCCACCACGGCGTCGGGGTCGCCGGGGCCGTTGGACAAAAAGACGCCATCGGGATTCATCTCGAGCACCTGCTGGGCGGGCGTATCCCACGGCACGACGGTAAGGTCGCAGCCGGCGCGGACCAGCCCCTCCAGAATGCCGCGCTTCACACCGCAGTCGTAGGCGACCACTTTGTGACGGGCAGGAGCGGCAACCGCAAGCGCAAAGTCATGCGTGTCAGGCAGGTCGGCGGCCACAAACTCGTGAGGCGCGGGGCAACTTACGGTCTTGACCAGGTTCTCGCCTACCAGCGTGGGCGCTGCGGCCAGACGCTCGGCAAGCTCGTCGACGTCGAAGATCTCGGTCGAGATAATGCCCATCTTGGAACCATTGTCGCGCAGATGGCGCACCAGAGCGCGGGTGTCGACACCCTCGATAGCGACGATGCCGTGAGCGCGCAGGTACTCCGGCACGCTGACGGCCGAGCGCCAGTTAGAAGGCGTGGCGCACATGTCGCGAACAATCATGCCGCGCATAGCCGGAGCGCTCGCAGGGCGCACGGCGTCGCCGGGGAAGGCCGACTGGACATCGGTCTCGTCGATACCGTAATTGCCGATCTGCGGATAGGTCATGGTTACAATTTGGCCGGCATAACTCGGGTCGGTCATGACCTCAAAGTAGCCCTCGAGCGAGGTGTTGAAGCAGACTTCGCCGGTCGCGGTGCCCTCGGCGCCGCATGCACGTCCATAAAAAATGGTCCCATCCTCAAGATACAGGATACAGGGACCGCAGGTGCCCTTGCTGGTTTTGGCCAGCATATGCTGGCAAAGCTCGCTGGGCGCGAAGGTGCGGGCGGCAGCGCCCGCGGTATGGTTGTTCGCCATAATTCTCCTTCCCGGTCTCACAGGACCGGCTTAAAGGTGTGTAGTTAGGCCTCGCGGTATTGTAACCGCAAGCATGCCTCATGGCGTTAATTTCATCAAATTGTTTACGAAATGATAATTATGACTTTCTATGCATAATGATTTTTCTGGGACGGGGATTAAAAAATCATCCCGCGGGGCTTGTGGCTCACGCGGGATGACGGCGTCTTACTTTTTCTTGTCCTTTTCCAGCAGATCGGACGGTGAGCGATCGGGCTTGCCGCCGCGGAAAATCTCGCGGCCATGCAGACGATGCTCCAGGTCACGTTCGGCCTTTTCCTCGTCAATCTTGGTCTGGCTCACCACCGGGTCCTCGATCAGCGACGAAACCGAGTTCACCTGTTTTTGAATGCGCTCGGCAATGGTGTCGTCCATGCTTACGATGCGCATCTTCCAGTCGATACTCGTGGCGTTGGATGAGCTCTTGGTCCACACGAACGTCAAAATGGCGCTCTGATGACCCCGCGCGGGAAACATGCCAAAAAAGGAATCGTGCTGAATGTTGCTATCCTCGTCGATATAGGCGTGAACGTTATACACCACGCGGTCAATCTTGTCGTTGAGCAGGGCGTTGGTCGCAAGCGCCGCGGCCTGGATCTGCCCGTTGGACAGCAGCTCGAGCTCATTGGCAGACGATGTGTCCAACACCGTCACCTCGACCGTGCCCGTACGCTCATCAGCTTCATCGACGGTAAAGTCGAGCGGGAACTGCGTAAAGCCGTTGCCCCACTCAAGGCCGCCCTTGAGCGCGGTCGAGACGGTATCCACCGAAACGCTCTCGGACAGGTTGGCGGTATTCAGACGGCGCATCACGCCGTAGCCGATCTGCATGCCCACGATCAGCACCAGAATACCGATGACCACGGCCATCGCGGTCTTCGTAATGGTATGGCTCACCTGCGAGCCCGAAGGATCGTCCTCGGACAGCGGGTCGATATGTTTTGCCTGGCTCGCGCGGTCCTCACTGCGCAGCTGCGCTAGCGCCGCTTTGTCACCGCGCTTGGCCGCAGCCTCCTTCTCACGCATGCGCTCGGTTCGCTTTTTGGCAAGCGTGGGATCCAAGACACCGGATGCATCGATTTCGGAGAATAACTCCGTCACTTCTTCCGGAGTCAAAGGGTTCTTGTCAGCCATAAACTTCCTGTCATATCAATCAGTCGAGCTCGTGCGCACGCGCACCTTCGAACTGCATTCGATAGTAACGGGCATAGGTGCCGCCACGGGCGAGAAGCTCCTCGTGCGTGCCACGCTCCACAACGCGACCATGCTCAACGGTCGCAATCTCATCGGCATGCTTAATGGTCGAAAGACGATGGGCGATGATAATCGTGGTGCGGCCGCGTGCCAGCTCCTCGAGTGACTCCTGCACCGCCTCCTCGCTCTCGTTATCCAAAGCACTCGTCGCCTCGTCCAAAATCAGGATCTTGGGGTTCTTGAGAAACACTCGCGCGATGGCAACACGCTGCTTCTGTCCGCCCGAAAGACGGCTGCCGCGCTCGCCCACGACCGTGTCATAGCCCTGTGGAAGCGACTCGATAAAGGCATCGATGTTGGCGCGACGGGCGGCCTCGGCGATCTCTTCAGCCGTAGCGCCCGGCTTGCCATAGGCGATGTTCTCGCCAATCGTGCCGTCAAATAGATAGACATCCTGCTGCACCAGGCCGATGGCGCGGCGCAGGCTCTGCTGCGTCACATCGCGCACGTCCTGGCCGTCGATGCTAATGGATCCGGCAGCCACGTCATAAAAGCGCGGCAGCAGCGAACAGGTCGTGGACTTGCCACCGCCCGAAGGGCCAACCAAAGCGATGGTCTGCCCGGGCTTGATGGACAGATTCATATGGTCGATAACGGGACGCTCTTCGGCATCGCCCTCGCCCAGCTCAACGTCCTCGTAGTTAAAGCACACGTCGTGATACTCCACGGCGCCGGCAGTCACCTGCAGATCCGTAGCGCCCGGCTTGTCCTGGATATCCGGCGCGGTCGAGAGCACCTCGTCCATGCGCTTAAAGCCGGCGATGGCCTTCTGATACGTTTCGGCCGAATTGACGAGTGTCTCGAGCGGCGTGCAGAACAGCGAAATATAGAGTGCAAAGGTCGCCATATCGACCGCCTGCAGCTGTCCCTGGGCGACCAGCCAGCCGCCCAGCAGCACCACGATCACATAGAGCACACCCGAGAGCAGGCCATACGTCGCGGTATAGACGCCCATGGCGTGATACATGTTCTCCTTGGACGAAAGATAGCGATTGTTGGAGGCGCGGAACTTGAAGCGTTCGGTCTCCTCATTGGCAAAACTCTTGACCACGCGCATGCCCGCCAGCGAATCCTGCAGCTGCGCATTGATGCCGCTGATCTTTTTGCGGTTGTCGCTAAAGACCTCGCGCATGCGCATGTTCTGCCAAAACATGATGACCGCAAACGCCGCCGTCACCACGGCCATGGCGAGCGCCAGCACCGGGGCGATGGTAAAGAGGATCACAAACGAGCCGATAATCTCGATGCCGCAGATGATGATCCATTCGGGTACGTGATGCGCCGCCTCGCAGATATCGAACAGGTCGTTGACCACGCGGCTCATCATGTCACCCGAGCTGTTGCGGTCGAAGTACGCAAAGCTGAAGCGCTCATACTGGTCGAACAGGTCCTCGCGCATCTTGGACTCCATGCGCGCGCCCATCACGTGACCCCAATAGCTCACAAAGTAGCGGCAGGCGCAGCGGACGGCATACATCAACACCAAGCCCACCGCGATCATGCCGAGCGCCTGCATAATGGCAGCCTGACCCTGAGTAAATAGCCCACCGGTCAAATTGCGCAGGATAATGGGGAACGCCAGGTCAATGGCGGCAAGCACCAGAGCGCAAACAGTATCAGCAACAAAAAGCCCCATCTGGGGCTCGTAGTAAGAAAGAAACCTCTTAAACATAGTCACCTTACGCGGTTTTACCAAACCGCGTTTCGTCTCGACGCTGCAAGTGCTCCATTTGGGCAATCTGGCCTCCAATCGTCGGTCGCGTATATCCATACGCTTCCCTCCTCTTTTAGGCCACCTTGTCTCAATTGGAGCACTTTCGCTGACTTACACAAACCTGCGGGATCATCCCCGCTCGTTAAAGATCGGCCCCACCCAAGCGGTGCGCGATGCTGTCGCAGGCAAGCGCGCCTACGACGGTCTTGGCGTCTTCGATCTTGCCGTCGAGCACGGCGTCGATCAGCTCGTGCAGCGGCACCAGGTCCACGTTGACAAACTCGTCATCGTCGGGGTTGGGCGCATCAAACTCCAGCTTGGTAGCCAAGTAGATGTGAATGATCTCGTCGCAAAAACCGCAGGACGTGACAATCGACGTCAAAAAGCGAATGCGACCGGCCCTAAAGCCCGTCTCCTCGTGTAGCTCGCGCTTAGCGCAATCGAGTGGGTCCTCGCCCGGGTCGAGCTTGCCGGCGGGAATCTCGACCGTCACGCGGTCGATGGCGGTGCGGTACTGACGCACCAGTACGATCTTGCCGCTCTCGGTCAGCGCCACAACGGCCGCCGCACCCGGATGGCGAACGATATCGCGGGCACTGCGGCGACCGTTGGGCAGCTCAACCTCAAGACGGTGGACGTCGAGGATCTTGCCCTTCCAGGCGCACTCCTCCGAAAGAATCTTCTCGTGCAGCTCGGCATCGTGTGGGTCGTCGTCGCCCAGCACCAGCGCCGGCTCGTCAGCGACCTCGCCACCAGGTTCGCCCTCGGCGTGCCCATACACGCGGCTGTCCTCCTCGACGATCTGCGCATCCACGAGCTCTTCGTTCTTTTCGTCCATCCGTCTCATTCCTCTCGGACTTTAGGCATCCCAGGCGTCGCGGCCGCGCAGCGCGCGCAGGCCGATGTCGTGACGCAGGGTCTTACCCTCAAAATCAATCTTCTCGCAGGCCTCGTAGGCAAGGTTGCGAGCGTTCTCGAACGTGTCGCCCAGAGCGGTCACGGCAAGCACGCGACCACCATTGGTCAAGAGCTGGCCGTTCACCACAGCAGTGCCCGCGTGGTACACGGTCACGTTCTCCATGGCCTCGGCATCGGTGATACCGGTGATGACCTTGCCCTTCTCGTAGCTGCCGGGATAGCCCGCGCTCGTCAGGACAACGGCCACAGCCCACTCGTCACGCCAGTCGAGCTCAATCTGATCGAGCTCGCAGTTGGCGCAGGCGAGCATGACCTCAACCAGGTCGTTCTTAAGGCGCGGCAGCACGACCTGCGTCTCGGGGTCGCCAAAGCGGGCATTGAACTCCAGCACCTTGGGGCCGGCAGGCGTGAGCATAAAGCCGCCATACAGGCAGCCGCGGTAGTCGATGCCCTCGGCAGCGAGCTCGGCCACGGTCTGCTCCATGACCTTCACCATGGTGGCGTGCTCCTCGTCGGTCACGATGGGCACCGGGCTGTAGACGCCCATGCCGCCGGTGTTGGGGCCCTTGTCGCCCTCGAGCGCGCGCTTGTGGTCCTGCGAGGTGGCCATGGGGCGCACGGTCTTGCCGTCGGTAAAGGCGAGCAGCGAGCACTCGGGGCCGGTCAGCATCTCCTCGATGACCACAGTATTGCCGGCATCGCCAAAGGTGCCGCCAAAGCACTCGCGCACGGCCTCCTCGGCCTGCTCAAGTTCGATCGCCACGATGACGCCCTTGCCCGCGGCAAGGCCGTCGGCCTTGACGACCAGCGGGGCGCCCTGCTCACGCACGTAGGCGAGAGCCGAAGCCTCGTCGGTGAACGAGCCGTAGGCTGCCGTCGGGATACCGGCGCGCTCCATGAGCTGCTTGGAGAACAGCTTGGAGCCCTCCATCTGGGCACCCTCGGCACCCGGGCCAAAGCAGGGAATACCCGCCGCGCGCACGGCGTCGGCCACGCCCGCCACGAGCGGAGCCTCGGGGCCAATTACCACGAGTCCGCATCCGTGGCTCTGCGCAAACGCCGCCACGGCCGCAGGATCGCAGTCGTCGAGAACAACGTTCTCGCCGCAGCTCGCGGTGCCGCCGTTGCCCGGCGCGATGTAGAGCTTGCCGGCGCGCGGTGATGCTGCGAGCTTAGCTGCCAAAGCATGCTCACGGCCGCCGCTGCCCAACAACAGGATGTCGATGGTTTGAGTGTCCGCCTTCAAGGGTGCCTCCTCTATGGATGAATGGCCCGCTCCGCGCGAGCCCTTTGCAAGCAAATATACCCCTCGGCCGCCCGCTTGGGCTGCAAAGGGGTATATCGCAATAACCAAATAGTCCCGATTACTTCCAGAATCGGTTGATGATCTGCTCGCGACCGGCGCCGACGCCAATGAACGTCACGCGGGTGTGTGCCAGATCCTCGATAAACGCCACGTAGTCCTGAGCCTCCTGCGGCAGCTCATCAAAGCTGCGGCAACCGGTGATGTCGCACTTCCAGCCGGGGAGCTCCTCGTAGATGGGCTTGGCATGCTCAAAGCGCACCTGATGCTCGGGCACGCTGGTGTAGCGCTCGCCATCGACGTCGTAGGCCACGCACACCTTGATGGTGTCGAAGGCCGAAAGCACGTCGAGCTTAGTCAGGGCGATATCGGTGAGGCCGTTGACGCGCGAGGCGTAGTTGGCGATGGGGCCGTCGAACCAGCCGCAGCGACGACGGCGACCGGTGGTCACACCGTACTCATAGCCCTCCTCGGTCAGCGTGTGACCGGCCTCGGACTCATAGGAAAGCTCGGTGGGCATGGGGCCCGAACCGACGCGGGTGATATAGGCCTTCATGACGCCCAGCACGCGGTCGACGTTCTTCATGCCCACGCCGGAGCCGGTGATGGCGCCGCCGGCGGTGCAGTTGGAAGACGTCACGTACGGATAGGTGCCGTGGTCGATGTCGAGCAACGTCGCTTGGGCGCCCTCAAACAGCAGGTCCTTGCCCTCATCGATCATGTTGTTGAGCAGCAGGCTCGTCTCGGTGATGTAGGGACGCAGGCGCTCGGCCATGGGCAGGTACTCGTCGCAAATCTGGTCCACGGTGTAGGTGGGCAGGTTGTAGATGAGCTCAAGCTCGGGGTTCACGCGGGCGAGAGCGGTCTCCAGCTTGTCGCGGAACAGCGCCTCGTCCAGCATATCCTGCATGCGCAGGCCAATGCGGGCCATCTTGTCCTGATAGCACGGACCGATACCGCGCTTGGTGGTACCGATGTTCTTCTTGCCGAGCTTCTGCTCAAAGGCGCCATCCAGGTCGATGTGGTACGGCATGATGACATGCGCGTTGCCGCTAATCTTGAGGTTCTTGGTGGTGATGCCGTCGGCCTCGAACATGTCGATCTCCTCAAGGACAACCTTGGGGTTGACGACGCAGCCGTTACCGATCACCGACACATGGTCGGAATACATGATGCCGGAGGGCACCTGGTGCAGGCCGTACTTCTTGCCGTTGACGACGATGGTGTGGCCGGCGTTGTTGCCGCCCGAGTAGCGCACGACGGCATCGAAGTCGCCGGCGACCAGGTCGCAGATCTTACCCTTGCCCTCATCGCCCCACTGGGCACCGACCAAAACGGTTGACGGCATGTTTACTCCTTACATTCATGGACTGTCTACGCGCCACGCCGGCACGCAGAAGCACAAAACATTCCCAGTATACCCGTGCAACGGGCGCCTGTCCTACTCCTCGGCATGTGCCCCATCAAGCTCATAGAACTTGGTGGATGCCGGCAGGAACATCAGGTCGACGTCGCCGATCGGGCCCGAACGGTTCTTGGCCACGACGATACGCGTAACGCCCTCGTCGGGTCGATCGTCGCGCGAGGCTTCGGCCTCGTCGGCGGAGCGGTCCAAGAACATAACGATATCGGCGTCCTGCTCGATGGAGCCCGATTCACGAAGGTCGGAAAGCTGCGGGCGCTTGCCGGTACGGGATTCGACCTGACGCGAGAGCTGCGACAGCGCGATGAGCGGGATCTTGAGTTCCTTGGCCATGATCTTCAGACCACGCGACATCTCGGAGACCTCGACGGTACGGCTCTCTGAGCGGCGTCCCGGCGGAGGACTCACCAGCTGCAGGTAGTCCAGGATGATGATGGCCTTCTCCTTGTTGTGGAGCATGCGGCGGCTCTTGGCGCGAATCTCGGTCACTGTGGTGCCGGGCGTATCGTCAATCAGAATATCGAGCTTGGACAAGGTCTGCGTGGCCTCGTTGATATTGGCCCACTGCTCGGGGCTAATGCGGCCCATGCGGAAGTCACTGATCGAAATCATGGCGTAGGCGCAAATCAGACGCTGGGCAATTTCCTTGCCCGACATCTCCAGCGAGAAGAAGCCGACGGTATAACCGGCCGCGGCAGCGTTGAGCGCCAGATTCAGGGCGAACGACGTCTTACCCACAGCAGGGCGGGCGCCGATGATGATGAGCTGGCCCTCGCGAAAACCCATGAGCATGCGGTCGAGCGACGGGAAGCCCGTGGGCACGCCCGCAGCCTGGCCGCCTGCCTGGCACACTTCCTCGGCCTCGTTATAGGCCTCGACCATAAACTCGGTCAGCGTCTTGTAGCTCGACTTGACCTCGCGCGCCGTGACCTTGAGCAACTTGCTCTCGGCCAGCTCCACGACCTCTTTGGTATCGGTGGGAGCGTTATAGGCCAGCGCGTTGATCTCGTTGGTGGCGCCGATCAGCTCACGCAGCATCGAATCGCGGCGAACGATAGCGGCATGGTGCTGCCAGTTGACGAGCGACAGGGTCTGACCCATCAACTCCAAAATGTAGGCCTCGCCGCCCACGGCATCAAGCTTGTTGATGCTTCGCAGGTAATCGATCAGCGAGATGGAGTCGATGGGAATGCGGCTGTTGTACATATCGACCATCGCGGTATAGATGGTCTTATGAATGGGCCGGTAGAAGTCATCGGGCTGCAGCTCGACCTGGGCCTCTTCGACCACCTCGGGCGATAGCAGCATAGCGGCCAGTACATTGGCCTCTGCATCTTGGTTTTGGGGAAGACCCAACTTGGAGCCGCGGTCCTCAACCGTCAGCCCGGTCTCCCTATCGTCATATGCCATGAGCATCCTCATTCATATCGCTTGCGAGCATCCATAGTATCAGCCACGGTCCCAAAACGCGCCGCGCGCCGCCAATCATCACCGAACCAAACGGATGAACGGTCCTGTATATAGGACTTCGACGCAACGTTCACCATGACACTCACTCAGCGCAAAAAACAAAAGGGCGCCCTGGTTTCCCAGAGCGCCCTTCTTAGAACAAGATTGTTGCGTTGCAGCAAATGCTACTCGGCAGCAGCCTCAGTCTCGACCTCGGCGGTCTCGGCCTCGGCGACCTCAGCGGCCTCCTCGACCTCAGCCTCGGCAGCGAGCTCCTCGGCGGTAACGCCGACGAGAACGACAACCTCGGCCTTGATCTCGCGGTACAGCGAGATGGCAACGGTGTGGGCACCGGCAACCTTGATGGGCTTACCGAGCTCGACACGCTTGCGGTCGATGTCCATACCGAGCTGAGCCTTGATGGCGTCAGCGATCATAGCGGCGGTAACGGAGCCAAAGAGGATGCCCTCGTCGCCGACCTTGACGTCAACGGTGACCGTCTTGCCCTCGAAGGCAGCCTTGGTCTCGTTGGCGGTAGCCAGACGGACGGCCTCGCGCTTGGCGATGTTGTTGCGACGCTCGTCAAGCTGCTTGAGGTTGCCCTTGGTGGCGGCAACAGCGAGCTTCTTGGGGAACAGGAAGTTCTCAGCGTAACCCTGAGCGACCTCTACGACGTCACCCTCGCCGCCCTTGCCCTTGATCTCATCGAGAAGAATAACCTTCATGATGCGTCTCCCTTCTTAGCCGCGGTCGCGGTTGCCACGAGAGGAAACCACGGGGACGGTGTACGGCAGGAGAGCCATCTCGCGGGCGCGCTTGATGGCGTTGGCGATGTCATGCTGATGCTGCGTGCAAGCGCCAGTGACGCGACGGGGCTTAATCTTGCCACGGTCGGTCATGTACTTACGGAGAAGCTGAGTGTCCTTATAGTCGATGAACTCAGTGTTCTCCTTGCAGAACTGGCAGTACTTACGACGCGGCTGACGTGCAGAAAAATCATTAGCCATGTCAAAATACCTTTCGTTTGGCAACTTCGGCGAACCGAAGCCGCCTCTCACTCAAAAATAGGTGAACAACCCTTAGAACGGGATGTCCTCATCGTAGACGTCGACCGCGGGCGGCGTAGCCACCGGTGCGGCAGGACGTGCTGCGGGCGCGGGAGCTGCGGGGGCGTAACCGCCCTGGTCGTAGCCACCCTGGCCACCACGAGAGCTCATAAACTCGATCTCATCGACGATGACCTCAAGCTTGCTCCGGCGCTGGCCGTCGCGCTCCCAAGAGCTGTAGCGCAGCTTGCCCTCGATCGCGACCTTGTTTCCCTTTGCCAGGAAACGGCTCACGGCCTCGGCGCGGGTGCCGAACATGGTGCAGTCGACAAAGTTGGGATAGTCCTCCCACTCGCCAGTCTGCGCGTTGCGGCGACGATCGTTCACGGCGACGCCAAAGGACAGAACCTGGGTTCCGCCGGCGGTGGCGCGCAGCTCGGGATCGCGGGTGAGGTTACCGGTGATGTTCACTCGATTGATGCTCATAACTCACTACTTCCTCTTGGGGCACAAGCCCAGTCCAAAACGACAGTCTTACTCCTGGTCGTCGCGACGGACGATCATGTGGCGGACCACAGCGTCGGTGATGCGCAGGACGCGATCAAGCTCGGCGATCTGGGTAGGATCTGCGTGGAAGTTGATGAGGGTGTAGTCACCATCGGTGAGGTCGTTGATCTCGTAGGCGAGCTTGCGCTTGCCCCACTCGTCAACGGAGTCGACCTTGCCAGCGCCCTCAGCGATCGTGGTATCGATACGCTTCATAACAGCGAGACGAGTCTCGGGGTCGAGCGACGGGTCAACAAAGAACAGCAGTTCATAAGCCTTCATATTGTCACCTCCTCTGGGCAAATGTGGCTTCAGGTCGTGAAGGTGCGCCTGAAGCAGGAAAAGACTTGGTAATAATATCTTTCAACCTCCTAGGCTGCAAGAATATGCAGCTACAACCTCATGACCTCCACATATGTCCATGCTCACACGGCACTTCATGCGCATTCCAACCAAATGCTGACCAAATGCTTGACGGATCTGTGTTCAAGATACGGTGCCGTGGGGACAAGCTGAGCCAAGCCGCAGGTCAGCGGGCACAAGGCTGTGGTCGCAAAATGCATACCAGTGGCCCACAGCACCACCCAAAGATTTTTAAATTCATTGCCAAGTCGCTTATGAATACCCTTTTTTGAACAATTGAGTTGATCAACCACGCTGGTCGGAAGCCGTTTTTTGGGACCTCAAGCCCCACTGCAGCGCCAAGCACGGCCAAGCGTTTTAAAAAATGCCAACTTTTCTGTTTGCACTTTGCGATTCCTCGTGTATACTGACTTTCGCATTTAACGGAGAGTTGTCCGAGTGGCCGAAGGAGCACGATTGGAAATCGTGTAGGCGTCAAAAGCGTCTCCAGGGTTCAAATCCCTGACTCTCCGCCAGTTAATTCCAAAGCAGGCCTTCGAGCCTGCTTTGTTTTTACCCCACGCGGAGGGGTGGCAGAGTGGTTGAATGCGGCGGTCTCGAAAACCGTTTGGCCTGTATAAGGTCACGAGGGTTCGAATCCCTCCTCCTCCGCCATTTTGGTTGAGAAAGCTCCCGAAAACGGGGGCTTTTTTGTTTAGAGTCCCTTACAAGCAAATACGGCGGAGGAGGAGGGATTCGAACCCGTCAGGACGCGGAGCGTAAAGAAAACGCGCCAGTGGCGCGTTTTTAGCGCAGCGCGGTCGGCGCAAGCCGACCGAATAAATTTTGAGCTCCGCTCAAAATTTGGACATCCCTCCTATTCAGCCACGTCCCCCATTGCTTTCGATTTCACCTTGAATCTCAAACATGTACATCACCCTCCAAAAACGACATTTTTCGGCATCTTTGGAGGCTGATGTACATGTTTGGTACCCATGACCGTTCCCAGTCCCTACCGTTTGCCGAGCAATAGGGTCTCAATCGCCGTCAACCATGTACTATGTACGGGCATTGTTCAAACCCGAGAATCAAAGGACCTCATCTTGCCCGTCGTCGCCGCTATGACCGTTACCTCACACGCCTCGGATGCCATGGTTGCCATCCCGTTTTGGCTCGAGATGTTCGCCGTTGTCGCGGCATCGATCTCGGGCGTGCTGGTCGCTCGCGAGCACAAGCTCGACCTGGTGGGCGCGGTCGCGCTCGCGGTGGTCTGCGGTCTGGGCGGCGGTCTTTTGCGCGATATGACGCTCCAGGTCGGCAACGTCTACATCCTCAACCAGCCCATGGCACTACCGCTCTCCATCGCCACAGCCGCCATCATCTATATCTTCCCGGCAATCGTCGATAAGCCCGAAAAACTCATTCCCCTGCTCGACATCATCTCGGTCGGCATCTATGCAGCAACCGGCGCGGACAAGGCGTTGGTGTACGGATTTGCGCCCGCCGTATGTATCATGATGGGCTTCTTTACCGCCGTGGGCGGCGGCATGCTGCGCGACGGCTTTATGGGCGTGGTCCCGGGCATTTTCCAACGCACCAACTTCTATGCCATCGCGGCCATCGCCGGATCGGCAAGCTATGTAGCCCTCGTCATGAGCGGCCTCATGAGCAATGTTGCCGCGCTGGTCGTATGCGTTGTGGTGACCATGGGGCTGCGCTGGCTATCACTGCGCTTTGACATCAAAAGCCCTACCGAGGAAGACATCGCGCGCTTTTTGCACCGTAAAAAGTAGGTAGCACAGCACAACCCCTCGAAATGCAACCGAGAGATTCTTTTAGAGCGCCCGCGCGTTGGGTACCCTGTTAGATACCTGTCGAGTATCTAACGAAGGATTCACTATGCCTTGCAACCAAGTACCGTCGATCCGGCGCCACAAAGCGCAGGCCCGCATCACCATCCTATTCGCGCTGATTGCGCTCGCGCTCACCGCACTTCCCACGGTGTCGTTCGCCGGCACCGACACCGCGGGAAACGTGCTCGCAACCGAAGTTGACTCAACTCCGTCCGGTATCGAAGGCGACCTGTACTGGGCCGGCCAAAGTCTCAACCTAGACGACGCCTCCATCGGCCGCGATATTATCGCGGCGGGTGAGAGCCTGTCGATTCGCGATTGCACCGTAGGCGGCGCCATTCGTCTGGCGGCTGTCTCTTATACACATCTCCGAGCCCACGAG
>CABSMZ010000002.1 GCA_902478875.1 uncultured Collinsella sp. | reverse complement strand
AAGAGACCTTTATATAACTAGCTATGCAAGAGCTATTTCAGATTTTTTTGATTTTTATTTAATAAAAAGCCCGCCGATCAAATGGTCGGCGGGCTTAAGAAAGGAGGACCTGGTTAATAAATGCTTGACAATGGCATGTTTCCAGCTAGAAAACGTCCTTGGCAAATACCTTTGAGTCATTGGGGACCTGACGGATTTCGATAACCACGCCATCGTTGACAAGCTCTTGGATATGCTCGGCATCGGTTTCGGTCGCAAAGATCGCGGGGGTCGGATGAAGCGTGGTCTCGGGAGACTTTCGGGTTCCACCCAGATTGATCTCTTTGATGTCTTTGCAACCCTTAGCGAGACGATAGGCATCTTCAATCGTCTCAACAATGATAAACAGCGAGTACTTGTCGGTAACGCCGCTGTTGAGCGCCTCGATAGCAGCGTCAACATCCTTGATGACGAGTTTAACGCCGCTGGGGCGGGCGAGCCTCAAGGCCGCCTTCCTCATGTCGTCTTTTGCCACGGCATCGCTGGCACACAGGATGCAATCGACATCCAGCGCATGCGTCCAAGACATGGCGACCTGGCCGTGAATCAATCGGTAATCGACCCTCGTAAGCTTAATCATCGTAATCATCTCCGCACGTAATAAAGGTAATGACAGGGTTGAATTATTCGTTGAAGCTTGAGCTAGAACTCTTCTTCTTCGACATCGGAGAGCATATCCGCCGCTTCACAAAGCTGGATAAACGAACGTGATCCCTCGACCGCGGCTTTGGCCTTGTCCGCATCCAGGGAGTCCAGCTGTGTAACCATTTCCACCAGCAGCGGCAAGTTCATTCCGGTGATCAACGTAAACGATCCGGTGGCCTGCCTCTGGATGAATTCGTTGTTTACAGAGCCGCCAAAGATGTCAGTCACGACAAACCAAGAGTCGGCAGGGTCCCTCGTCTCCATCCATGCATCAATCAACGCCGCGACGTCCCTTGAATCGTCATCGATATAGGCGCACAGGCACTCGATTCGGTCGTTAGTGCCCATCAGAATCTCCAGAGAGCTTTTCATGCCTTGGGCGAGATAACCATGACTCGCTAGCAATATCTTATTCATAGTTCTCCAATACCAATAGGACGTACTATATTGTCATAACAAAGTATATTAGCAATCTGCCCTACGTGGTGTGTCTATTTTCCAAATCCGCGAACGGTAGCAATTGGTCGGTAAATAGACTAATCTATCTCTAATTTACAAATAGAACTTCAGTCGCTCGGTGCAGTACACCTGACGGGAGATGAAAAGCGGCTCGCCGCTTGGCGCATAACGTCTATCGACAAACAGAAGCAGCGGAGAGTCCAGTTCCACGTTAAGGTATGCCGCCTCGAGCTCGCTCGCATAGCAGACCTCGAGCGTACGCGTGTTGGGGCCCATCTTGATCCCCTGGCGATCAAGTACCGCCATCAGCGAATCCTCGAGGGACTCATGCTCCAAAAAAGAAAGCGCAGCGGAATAGCTATTGGTTTCCAGCATCGTGGGCTTGTCATCCACAAGGCGTAGACGACGACTACGCAATACCTTTTGGGTATCGTCTACGCCCAGGAACTTCGCGTCTCGCAGGCTTGGGAAGTCCCAGCCCATTGCGAGAACCCTGGTAGACGCCTGTTTTCCCGCAAGCTGGCACGAATGGGTAAAGCTCTCACGGTCGTCCGCGGCATACATCTGTGTGTCCGACGAAACGAACGTGCCCTTGCCTCGGGCCCTCTCAACAAGCCCAGCATCTTCCATTTCTTTAATTGCGGAGCGAACCGTTATTCGGCTCACGCCAAATTGCTCGATGAGCTCCGCCTCGGTCGGAAGCTTATCTCCCGGGCGGTACGTGCCGTTGGCGATCGAATCAGAGAGCGCACGGACAATCTGTTTGTACAGGGGGATAACGCTATTTGCTTCAACCATATCAACCATACCTTTGCAAGGAATCAGCAGCTTATAGATAGATAACTTATATTGTATTAGAACTTTTTAGGAGTCCATATATTTCCTAAATGATTCGGTAAACGGGGTGTTATTTCACTTTAGCGGGGTGCAGCGGCTACCCGCGGCATTCGTTATCAACCTAGCTAGGCTAGTCCACCCACATCGTCTCCAGTTCGCCGCAGAGCCGCGGCCCCATATGGGTATACTCTCGAAGATTCGACTCGATTCGCCCCCGCTGGGGCGTCAAAGGAGACTGCATATGCCCACCACCTCAACCGACCCGCGCGCCGCTGCTGCCGCGCTGCTGGTGCCCGGTACCACCTGCCACGGTTTTGCCGTCGAGCGTTGCGAGACCGTGCCCGAGCTCGACTCGGACGCCTACGTGCTGCGCCACACTACCTCGGGCGCTCGCCTGCTGTACCTGGCGTGCGACGACGAAAACAAGGCCTTTGCCATTGGCTTTAAGACGCCGCCGGCCGATTCCACCGGCGTGTTCCATATTCTTGAGCACTCGGTGCTGTGCGGATCGGCCAAGTTCCCCGTCAAGGAGCCGTTTGTCGACCTGATCAAGAGCTCCATGCAGACGTTCCTCAACGCCATGACCTACCCCGACAAGACCATCTACCCCGTTGCCACCACCAACGAGCAGGATCTGTACAACCTGATGGACGTGTACCTGGACGCGGTGTTCAACCCGGCCATCTATACCAAGCCCACCATTTTTGAGCAGGAGGGCTGGCACTACGAGCTGGACCTGCCGGAGGGCGCTGGCAGCGAAGGCAGCGCCGCCAGCCTGCGCGAGGGCACGTTGCGCTATAACGGCGTGGTGTTCAACGAGATGAAGGGTGCGCTGTCCGACCCCATGAGCGTGCTGGACGACGCCGTCAACGCCGCGCTCTATCCCGACACCGCCTATGCGCACGAGAGCGGTGGCGACCCGCGCGCGATTCCCGCGCTCACCTACGAGCAGTTCCTGGACACGCACGCGCGCCACTACAATCCTTCCAACTCCTACATCACGCTCTACGGCGACCTGGACGTGGACCGCGCCCTGGCCTTTTTGGACGAGCGCTATCTGTCGCAGCCGAGTGCCGCGAGCCGCCGCATGGACGCTGCCGTCGCCGCCGGCGAGGACCCGTCCACGATGGCGCCCAATCCGCTGGGCGTGCAGGCGCCCGTGACCTGCGAGTACAAGCGCGTCGAGATGGCCACCACACCCGAGAACGCCCTGGTGGGCCTGGGCCTGGTGCTGGGCAACGCGCTCGACCGCAAACGCACGATCGCGGCGGATATCCTGTTTGAAGCACTGCTGGGCTCCAACGAAGCGCCGGTTAAGAAGGCCATACTGTCCGCCGACCTGGGCGGCAACGTGGTGAGCTACACGGCGGCCGAGAGCCTGCAGCCCTACGAGCTCATCATGCTGCAAAACGCGCAGCCCGGCGTGGCGCGCGAGCTGCGCCGCGTGTTCCAGGACGCCTGCCGCGACTTATGCGAACATGGCGTTCCGCGCGAGCGCCTGGAAGCCATCATCAGCAGCAACGAATACGACCTGCGCCAGCGCGACTACGGTATCGCCGACGGCGTGGCCATTGCGTGCGACGCGCTGAGCACGTGGCTCTACGATGACGACGCCGCGACGCTGGCGCTCAAGTACGGCCCGGTGTACGAGGAGCTGCGTAGCGAGCTGGACGGCAGCTATTTTGAGGACCTGCTGCGCGAGCTGGTGCTGGAAAACGACCACATGGCGCTGGTCGAGCTGGTGCCGGTGGACGCCGCCGAGGGTTCGGAGGGCGCCGAAGCTGCCGAGCTGGCTGCCGAGCGCGACGCCATGACCGATGCCGAGCTGGCCGACGTGGTCGAGCGCACGGCTGCGCTGCGCACCGCGCAGGAGGCGGAAGACACACCCGAGGCCAAGGCCACGCTGCCGCGCCTGCGCGTGTCCGACATTGGCGAGGCGCGCCCCGAGCCGCCGCTGATCGTGGACACGACCGCGCCCATCCCCTGCCTGCGCCACGGCATCCCCACCAACCGTCTGGCCTACGCCATGCAGTATTTCGACCTGAGCTGCGTCGCGTTTGAGGACCTGCCCTATGTGACGCTACTCTGCCGCCTGTTTAAGCAGCTGCCCACGCGCGAGCACTCGGCCGAGGAACTCGACAACTTGCTCGCTGGCAAGCTCGGCTTTTTGAGCTTTACGACCGAAGTCATGACGCAGCCCGAAGTGGACGGCGTGCGCCCCTACCTGCTGGTGAGCGCCGGCGCCCTGTCCGAGAAGATCGACGCGCTGGCGAGTCTGCCGCGCGAGGTATGGTCGAGCACGCTTTTGGCAGACGCCGACGCCGACCGCGTGCGCGACGTGCTCACGCAGATTCGCATTGGGCTTGAGCAGGGCTTTATCAACAACGGCCACTCGGCGGCGCTCGGTCGCGCGATGAGCTACAGCTCGCCTTCGGCCGTGGTGCGCGAGCAGCTCTCGGGCGTAGACTTCTACCTGTTCCTGCGCGATTTGCTCGACCACTTTGACGAGCGCCTGGACGGCCTGCGTGCCAAGCTTGCCGAGCTGGCAGGCCGCATCTTTGTGGCCGACGGCTGCCTGGCGAGCTTTACCGGCAGCGATGAGGACTTTAACGCGTACTGGGCCGCCGCGGGCGACTTGGGGCTGGGTGCGGGCGATGGTGCCGATACCGGCCGCGACGCTCTCGTGGTGCCGACGCCGCGCGACCGCCACGAGGCTTTCGTCATCCCCAGCGATATCTGCTTTGCGGCAAGCGCGTGCGACCCGCGTCGCCTGGGCATCGACGTGACGGGCGCCTGGGCCGTGGCTGCCAACGCGCTCTCCTACGATTACCTGTGGAACGAGATTCGCGTGAAGGGCGGTGCGTACGGCTGCGGATTCCGCGCAGCCGGCGAGCGCCAGACGGCGTTCTACACCTACCGCGACCCGGCGATCGATCCTTCGATTGAACGCGTGAAGCGCGCGGGTGCATGGCTTGGCAGCTTTGAGCCCGACGAGGCCGCCTTTGAAGGCTTTATCGTGAGCTGCGTGAGCGGCATGGACGCGCCGGTGAAGCCGTATGCGCTCACCAAGCGCCGCAACACGACCTACCTGGCCGGGCTTGATCCACATGCACGCGAGGAGCGCCGCGCCCAGATGCTCGCCGCCACGCCCGGTAAGCTGCGCTCGCTCGGCGCCGACGTGACGCGCATCGCAGCCGAGTCGCCCACCTGCGTCTTTGGCGGCCGAGACGTCATCGCCAAGAGCAACGCCGGCTTTAACGTAGTCGACCTGCTGGGCTAATGCACAAAGGTAGATTTTTAGGACATGCCTGAAAATCTACCTTTTTCTGCGGCTTGGGCGAGGCGGCGCAGCCCACCGCGGCGGTTTGTCTCGATCTGTAACATCTAGACGGCAATATCGGCTCCAGATGTTACAGATCGAGACGTTCCCGAACGGCACCAGCTCTTTGTCTCAATCTGTAACATCTAAGTCCAATTTTGCCGAGTTACTGTTACAGATCGAGACAAACCGCCGCAGACGCCCATCACAGCACAGACCGCCACGAAGGTGCATGTGTCCCCTTCGTGGTTGTTTTTGCTGTTTACCCAGATAAAACCTGCCAAAATAAACCTGTCCCTTTTTGGTAGGTTTGGGAGAGAGGGCCGGGATGGACAAGGCCGAGTTGCGGCGGGCGGTGATTGCTCGGCGCGATGCTCTTGATTTGGACTTGCGGGCAGCGAAGTCTGCCGTTATCTGCGCGCGGCTTGTTGAGCTGTTGGATCGCTTGGATGCCGCGGCACCGCACACCGTTGCCATCTATGCCGCGATGGGCTCCGAAGTCGACCCAGCCGCGTTTGCCGCTGCGGCCGCCAAACGCGGCTGGCGCGTGGCCTATCCGTGCATGCTCTCGGCAACAGACGCCGCAGCTTGTGGCCAGCGCATGTGCATGCGGGCAGTTGCCGCCGACAATGCGTCCGCGGCTCCGTTTATCGCCCACCCCACGCGGGCCTTTGCGGCCACGGACATCGACAGCAGCCGCTTCCTTATCGTGCCTGCCGAAGCTCTCGACATGATTATCGTGCCACTCGTAGCCTTCGACCGCACCGGCGCGCGCCTAGGCTACGGCGGCGGCTGCTATGACCGCTACCTGCCCACGCTCTCGCCCGCATGCCAAATCACCGGTATCGCCTTTGACGAGCAACGCGTCGACGGCGTTCCCACCGATACCCACGACCTGCCGCTACCCCACATCATCAGCGCCTGATCGCCGCTGTTTCGCACCCGCAAGATGAGCGTGGAAAATCTCCCACTTTGGGCCCCCTTACGAGCCAAAAATGGGAGATTATCCACGCTCGGCCAAAAGTGGGAGATTATCCACGCTCGATTTGTAAACGTCCGAAAATCCACGCTCGTGTGTCCGAAAATCCACGTTCGTCACGCCGCGAGCACAGCAACGGCCGCAGCAGCAACCACAGCTACAGCCGCAGCCTAGTGCTCCTCGCCGGCGCGGGCCAGGTCGTAGGGCGTGGTCTGGTAGACGTAGTAGTTGAGCCAGTTGGTGTAGAACAGCTGAGCCTGGCTGCGCCAGACGTTGCGCGGCTCGGCGGTGGGGTCGTCGCCCGGGAAGTAATGCGCCGGCACCTCCGGGTTGAGTCCGCGCTTCACGTCGCGCTCGTACTCCAAGCGCAACGTGTCGGTATCGTACTCGGGATGGCCAAAGACAAAGAAGCGACGGCTGTCGGTCGACTTGACGATGTACAGGCCCACCTCGTCGGACACGGCCACGACCTCAAGCTGCGGCTCGGCCTCCACGTCCTCGCGGCGCACATCGGTGTTGCGCGAATGCACGGCATAGAAACGGTCGTCAAAGCCGCGGACCAGCGGGCTTTGCGGCTTCACCAGATAATGCTCGAACACGCCACTCGCCTTTGCCGGCAGGTCGTACTTCTGGATACCGTAATGATGGTAGAGCCCCGCCTGCGCGCCCCAACAAATGTGCAGCGTAGAGTGCACGTGCGTGGTGGACCAATCCATGATCTGGCAGAGCTCGGGCCAGTAGTCGACCTCTTCGAACGGCATCTGCTCCACCGGCGCGCCCGTGATGATCAGGCCGTCGTAGTGGATGTCGCGGATGTCGTCGAACGTGCGGTAGAACGTCTCCAGGTGGCCGGCGCTCACGTGCGTGGCCTCGTGCGTTTTGGTACGCAGCAGATCCACCTCCACCTGCAGCGGCGTGTTGGAGAGCTTGCGCATGATCTGCGTCTCGGTGGCGATCTTGGTGGGCATGAGGTTGAGGATGAGCACGCGCAGCGGACGAATGTCCTGGTGCAGCGCGCGGTACTCGGTCATGACAAAGATGTTCTCGCTCTCGAGCTGCGCGGCGGCAGGGAGGGCGTCGGGGATGCGAATGGGCATGGATGCTCCTTACGAGTCAGTTGCAACTATGGTACAACGACCGGCTCCATCCGCGCGAGCACATCGCCCAGCGATGCCGTCAGCAGCCCAAATCACTCCAAAAGTAGAGATTAAGGCATGTCCAAAAATCTACGGCGCTTTAGCCTAGCAAAGTGGCAGCAGGACGATACAATGGTTCGACGCAAAAAACTCGGCCGAAAGGATACATATATGTACCAAACGCGTAAGATCGGTGTGGTCGGCCAGGGCCACGTAGGAGCACATGTCGCCAACAGCCTGCTCATGCAGGGTATTGCCGATGAGCTGTACCTGTGCGATATCAACGAGGCCAAGGTGACGTCCGAGGTCCAGGACCTGCGCGACTCCCTTTCGTTTGTCCCGTACAACACCAAAATCGTCAACTGCTACGACCACTACGAGGAGCTTGCCTGCTGCGACGTCATCGTCAACGCCGCCGGCAAGGTCGCACTGGCCGCCGGCAACCGCGACGGCGAGCTGTTCTTTACCACCGACGCCGCCCGCACCTTTGCCAAGCGCATCGTCGACGCCGGCTTCGACGGCATCTTTGTGAGCATCTCCAACCCCTGCGACGTCGTGTGCACCGAGCTGTGGCACCTGACCGGCTACGATCCCAAGAAGATCATCGGCTCGGGCTGCGGCCTGGATTCCGCCCGCCTGCGCACCGAGATCTCCAAGAAGGTCGGCGTAAGCCCCAAGTCCATCGACGCCTACATGATCGGCGAGCACGGCTTTAGCCAGCTGGCTGCCTTTAAGTCCGCAACCATCGCCGGCAAGAGCCTCAACGAGCTTCAGGCCGAGAACCCCGACAAGTACGCCTTTGACCACATGGAGGTCGAGGAGCTCGCGCGTAAGGGCGGCTATGTGACCTACCAGGGCAAGCAGTGCACCGAGTACGCCGTCGCCAACTCCGCCGCGCGCGTCTGCGCTGCCGTGCTGCACAACGAGCACGCCGTGCTTTCGGCCTCCACGCTTATGACCGGCCAGTATGGCGAGGAGGGCATCTTCACATCCCTGCCGTGCGTGATCGGCGCCGAGGGCGTCGAGGAGGTCTACGCGCTCGACCTGTCCGAGTACGAGCTCGAGGGCTTCCACAAGAGCTGCCAGCACATCCGCGACAACATCGCCCAGCTCGACTGGTGGGACGCCGAGGCCTACGACGCAAAGTAGGCCGCTGGCTGCCGCAACCTTACAAATCTAAGCGCGATACTAAGCGGGCCGCGCCGGAAATCCCCGGCGCGGCCCGCTTTTTTGACTCACGCAGTGCCCTTGCGAATCGAAGGTGAATACTTTTCCGCGAAGTGAACGGGTAAAAATGAGCCCCCGAAGCATCGACACTTTTCAGACGCCATTTCCTGCGGTTTCGCCGAGTTTTTCCTGCAGTTTTGGCGTCAAAAAGTGTGGATGCTTCGGGGGTCCAAAATAGGTCGTTCACTTCGCGGAAAAGTATTCACCTTCGTTTTCGCGCAGACACGAATCCGGCCGCCACAACGCAAAACGGGGCCCGCGCGCAGCGCAGACCCCGTCGTGAGAGGCTATTCCCGGTATATCAGTACTGCTCGATGCCCATGTAGCGACGAACCTCGGGGCTGTGGTCGAAGACCTTGCCGCGGGCGGCGCGCAGCTCGCAGCTCATGTTGTAGAAGAAGATCGGCTCCAGGTACGAACGCACGCTGGCGGGCACGTCGCCCACGCCGTACTCGAGCGCGTCGAGCACCATGATCGTGTCGGTGTGCGTGTTGAGGAACGCAAGAGCGCGCTCCTCCATGGGGCGGCACTCGCCCGCGCCAAGCTGCACAAAGTAGAACACGCCGGGCTCGGTGGCTTCGAACGGGCCGTGGAAGTACTCGCCGGAGTGGATATAGCAGCAGTGCTGCCATTGCATCTCCATGAGCGAGCAGATGGCCATGGCGTAGGTCTGGCTAAAGTTGGGGCCGGAACCCAGGATATAGAAGAACTTGTGCTGCTGGCAGAGCTCGGCAAAGCGGGCGCCCAGCTCGGCGTTGACCTTCTCGCGGGCGGCGGGCAGCAGCGCATCCATCTGCTTGAGGCCCTCGTACATGTCGGCGAGCGCCTCGTAGCCTTCCTGCTGGTCGAGCAGCTCGGCGGCGATCAGAGCGCCGATGCCCTGCGGCACCTCGGCCTGCGGCACGCCCTCGCCCCAGGGGTAGACCCAGGTAGTCCACTTGCCGTTGTCGATCTTGGAGCCCTCGCAGTCGGTGAGGGCAACGACCTCGGCACCGGCGGCCAGCGCCATCTCGCAGCCGTCGACGACCTCCTGCGTGTTGCCGCTGTGGCTGCAGGCGATGACGAGTGACTTCTCGCCAAGACTCTTGGGAGCCATCAGGCAAAACTCGCGTGCCGTGTAGACCGTCGAGGTAAACGTGGTGGCCTCGCGCTTGAGCAGCTCGTTGGCCGGCATCAGGTCGATCATCGAACCGCCGCAAGCGATCCAAAAGACATTCTCGATCTTGCCCTTGCGCTCGATGATTTCCTGAACCAGATCATGTGCGTTCATCCTGATGTTCCTCCTTGTGCGGCGGTTTTGAGCGACGGCAGCTCGTACCTGCTGTCGTTCTATGTTGTCCTATTTATAACACGTGCAACAACGCCCGTGAAGTCATCTCGGCAAATTTGTTCTATGTTGTTCTATCTATGGACGTTAGATGTCGAAGACGTAGCGCGAGCCCACGATCTTTTGGCGTCCGAGCAGCAAGGGCCGCTCGTCCTCATCGGTAAAGTAAGCCTCCATATAGAAGAGCGGCTCGCCGACCGGCACCTCCAGCAGCGGGGCCGCCTGAGCATCGGCAAGCGCAATCTCCACGGTGCAGGGGTCGGACTTGAGCGGTGCGCGACCCGAATGCTCGGCAACGAGCGCAAAGATCGAGTTATCGGTGAGGTCCTCATCGGCCAGCGTCTGCAGATAGGGATGGTCGGCCAGCACAAAGGCGTTGTTCTCGAGCATGACGGGGATGCCATCGGCCGTGCGCACGCGCTCGACCACGATAAGCTCGCAGCCGGGCTCCACGCCAAAGAATGCCGCATCCTCGCGCGTTGCCGCGACGACTGTGCGCGACACCAGACGCGCTCCGGCCACCATGTCGTTGGCAGCACAACCCTCAGTGAAGCTCTGGACGTCACCCTTCTGGCGAATCTTGCGCTTGAGCTTGGGAGCGCACACAAAGGTGCCCCTCCCCTGCTGGCGGTTGAGATACCCCGCGCGCGACAGCTCCTCGATGGCGCGGCGCACGGTGATGCGTCCCACGCCGTAGGACTTCGCGAGTTCCATCTCGGCAGGGATGCGCGAACCGGCAGGGTACACACCGTGCGCGATCTCGCCCTTTAGGTCGTCCATGACCTGCTGGTACAGCGGTACGGCGGACACGTCAGCGCGGCCGGTTTTATCGTCGAATGCCATCGTTACGCTCCATCCCGTGCATGCTCGGACTCAAACTCTTCAATCGCCGCCATAAACTGCTCGCCAAAGGCGTCGGCCTTTTTCTCGCCAATGCCGTTGACCTGAATGAGCTCGTCGCGCGTCCGCGGACGCAGGCGGCACAGGCCGCGCAGGGCCTTGTCGGAAAAGACCATATACGGCGCCATCTCCAACTCGGTCGAGATCTCCTTGCGCAGGGCACGCAGGCACTCGAACAGCTCAGCATCGTCACCCACGCGTGGGCGCTGATCCAGCTCGGCCTCCTCGCGCAGCAGATCCACCGCACGGCGGGCGCGGGCCGAGGCCTTGCGCTTGGACGCGCGACGCTTAACGGTAAAGGCAAACGCTTCGTCCTCGACCTCACCGGCGCGCGGGCCCAGGCCCACGACCGGGTACTGCCCCTGCGAGGTAGCCAGATAACCGCGGCCGCACAGCTGGCCGATGATATCCTTGATGCGCCCGACCGATTCGCTCGACAGCTCACCGTAGCCGCAGTCCTCGTCCAAATGCATCTGGCGAATGCGCTCGGTGTTGCCGCCGTGAAGCACATCGGCGATGAGCGACTTGCCAAAGCGCATGGGACGCGTGGCCACATAACGCACAGCGGCGCGGGCCATATCGGTGACGTCCTCGACCTCGAACTGCGTAAGGCAGTTGCTGCAGTTGCCGCAGCCCTCGGCGTCGTCCGTGGCGGTGGCGCCCGCACCGGCCGCTGCCGCATGCTCGGCCGC
The DNA here is from genome assembly GCA_902478875.1 of uncultured Collinsella sp. Taxonomy (GTDB): domain Bacteria; phylum Actinomycetota; class Coriobacteriia; order Coriobacteriales; family Coriobacteriaceae; genus Collinsella. Next base: position 24,601 of record CABSMZ010000002.1, on the reverse strand, counting down.
GGCCTCGTCGCCAAAGTAGCGCAGCATGTATTCGCGCAGGCAGCCGGTGGTATTGCAGTAGCCCTCCATCTGGCTGAGCAGGCGATAACGGTTCTGGAGCGCCCACGCGCGCTGCTCGTCGTCGAGTGCCTCATCGGCCGCATCGCCGCGATCGATCAAAAAGCGGCGCATACGGAAATCGTTGCCGTTCCACAGCAAATGGCAGCTTGCCGGATCGTCATCGCGGCCGGCGCGACCCGCTTCCTGGTAGTAGGCCTCGATGCTCTCGGGCACGTTGTTGTGAATCACGTAGCGCACGTTGGGTTTGTCGATGCCCATGCCAAAGGCGTTGGTGGCAACCATCACCTGAATGTCGTCGTCGATAAAGGCGCGCTGGCTCTGGCGGCGAGCGTCGTTGCCCATGCCGGCGTGATAACGGCCCACGCGAATGCCGCTAGGACCCAGCGCCTCGGCAAGCTCCGCGGCCAGCGCATCGACCGTCTTGCGGGTCGAGCAATACACGATGCCGCTCTCGCTCGAATGCGCGATCACGTAGTCGCGCACCCACGCGGTCTTGGCCTTGTCGCCCATCTCCTCGCAACCAAAGTAGAGGTTCTTGCGATCAAAACCCGTCACCACGGTCGCCGGGTTTTGCAGGCCGAGCATTTGCTGGATATCGGCGCGCACGCGCTCGGTCGCCGTGGCGGTAAACGCCGCCACGATCGGGCGCCGCGGCAGGGAATCGATGAACTCGCGAATCTGCAGGTAAGCGGGACGGAAATCCTGGCCCCACTGGCTCACGCAGTGGGCCTCGTCAATGGCCACGAGAGGCACGCCGATGCCGCCTTCGGCCGCAGCTTCCTGCGCAAAGGCCAGAAAGCGCGGCTCGAGCAGGCGCTCGGGTGCCACATACATAAGCTGGTAGCGCCCCTCGCGCGCCCGCTTGAGCACGGTGTTTTGCTGGGCCGGGGTAAGGCTGGAGTTGAGATAACTGGGGCGCGCACCCGCCGCGAGCAGCGCGCGAGTCTGGTCCTCCATAAGCGACAGCAACGGACTCACCACAAAGGTGATACCAGGCAGCATGAGCGCGGGCACCTGGTAGCAAATGGACTTGCCGGCGCCTGTGGGCATAACGCCGAGCGCATCGCGGCCGGCAAGAATCGCATCCACCATGCGGTCCTGCCCCGGGCGAAACGAGGTGTAGCCAAAATAGGCGCCGAGCGTGTCGAGCGCCATCTGCTGCATGCTATCGGTCATGGTTTCCTAACGTCAGAATCATCTGCCGCCGATTATACGCCGCCACGCGGACCGGTGCCGCACGGCTGCCGGCCACGCTCATTCTGCGGGTAGTCATTGGGGACGTTCTTGAATGACTGGCCGTTTAAGAACGTCCCCAACGACTAGTCTCTTGACAAGCGCGGAAACGTCGCTGGCTGGGTATGGGTCAGCGAAAACGCCCCTAAGCGAGCAAGGTGACGTGAAAGAGGAGGGAAGCGTACTTCGGTACGCGACCGACGATTGAACGTCAGATTGCCGCTTAGGGGCGTTTGCAGCGTCGAGCCGTTACGCGGTTTGGTAAAACCGCGTAACTTACATGACCATAACGTAGCGCGATCCCACGTAGTACTGCTTACCCATCAGAACCGGCTCGCCATTGGGACCGGTAAAGCTGGCACGCAGATTGAGCAGTGGATCGTGCGGGGCAATGCCCAACTCGGCCGCCTGCTCGGTATTGGCACGAACGGCTTCGACCGTGCGGTAGCCAACCGAGACAATCGGCGTTCCGCCAACACGCTCGACCTCGGCAAAAATCGACTTGTTCTCAAGATCGGCCGTCAACAGCTCACGGTAGGCGTCAAACGGCACAAAGATGTTCTCCTCAAAGATGGGCTCGCCGTCGGCTGTGCGCACGCGCTTAATATGCAGCAGCAGCGCGTCCTTTTGCAGGCCAAAGAACTCCATCTCGTTTTGACGTGCCGGCACAATCTGGCGATCGACCACATGCGCGCCCGCCTTCATGCCATTATCGGCACACAGCGCGGTAAACGTCTGCAGCGTTGAAGCGTGGAACTGGCGGTTGATGTGCGGCGTGGAGACAAAGGTGCCACGGCCCTGCTGCTTAACCAGGTATCCATCGGAGCACAGCTCCTCGACGGCGCGGCGCACCGTAATGCGGCTCACGTCGTACTGCTCGGCTAGCTCAAGCTCGGACGGAATACGCTCCTTGGGTGCATAAACACCTTTCTCGATCGCGTCCTTGATTTCGTCGTAAATCTGCTGGTAAAGCGGTGCATTTTTGGGCGCAGGCATATCTAATCACTCTTATCGGAATATCGAAATAACTAATACGTATATAACGTCTAGTTTCATGTTATCTCATATTGATAAAACGATACACCCTCCCTACCAAAAAGCGACAGCTTCTTTTTGGTAGGTTTTATCTGGGCAAACGAGAGCCTCCCGAAAGCAGCGAGGCTTTCGGGAGGCTCAAGCGGACAGGATTGCGCCAGGCCAGCAAAATGCCAAAACCCTACTTGCCGTCGTCCTGCTGCAGGCTGTCCTGCTCGCTGAGGCGCGCCTGCCTGCTGGCCATGCGTGCGGGCTTGTCGGGATCGGGAACGGCCGTGGGCATGGGCTCGTCGACATGACCTCCCCACCAGCCGCCCACAAAGTTGAGCGTGTGGAACACGTTGATCACGGCGCCGGGATCGATGTCGCACACCAGCTTGATAATGTCCTGGCTCTCGTAGGTCGAGACAACGGCGTGCAGCAGGTACATCTTCTCGCGGCTGTATCCGCCAATGACCTCGGCGCAGCTAACGCCGTGCTGAAAATGGTCAACATAGGCGGTCATGACCTCGTCTGCCTTGCGCGTCGTGATCTGCAGCGTCACGCGGTCGTAGCGACGATAGAAGCTGTCGATGGTCTTGGTCGAAATAAACTGGAACACGATGGAGTACGCCGCCTTGTCCCAGCCAAACATAAAACCAAAGATCGCCAGGATAAAGCAGTTGAACCCAAAGATGACGCCCCAGATGGTCTTGCCCGTGTGGTTGGAAACCCACAGCGCGATAAAGTCGGTACCGCCGGTGGATGCGCCGGACTTAAGCGCGATGGCAGCACCCAGACCCGAGACCACGCCGCCAAAAATGATGAGCATGATCTTGTCGCCCAAAAACGGGGCGAAGTGAAAGATGTTGAGAAAGAGCGATGAGAGCACGACCTGCATCATCGAGAAGATGACGAAGCGCTTGCTAATGCCGCTCCAACATAGGAGTGCCACGGGGATGTTGAGCGCGAGCATGCCGAGCGAGATGTCGATGTGAACGCCGCCAAGCGAGGTAACGCGATCGAGCAGGACCGCGACGCCGGTAAGACCGCTCGGAAGCAGGTCGGCGGGCCGAATGAACGCCTGGATCAGGAATGTCTGGAGAACGGCGGAAATGGTGACCGCCACAGCGGTAATGGCGCGGCGTACGATGGTGAGGCGGCCGAGTACGAGCACTCGGTCCGTGAGCTGATCGATGGCGTTCGCCACGCAGGCTCCTTTCGAAGGCAGATGTAGTTGTGGGGTATGTCCGCGATTGTAGCATGGAGCGTGCGGGCGCGCTTCAATTCACCCTCTCTCGACAACCAAAGCGGGACCAGCAACCCCACGACCAAAGGCCCAAATTACAAGTGAGTAGACTTTACGCGACCTGCAGAGCACACCCAAAACCGCCACCCCTGTGACCTGCGGTTTTGCTAGAGCAGATGCACTTTGCGCTCGTACTGCACCAAAAAGCCTACTCACTTAGTCCGAATCGAAGCCAAACGAATCCAAATAGAGGACAAATTAAGCCAATCCGCAGCAAAAGACGCGTGAACCAATGCTTCTCGCGGCGGATTGACACTACAAAGCGGCCAAAATGTCGGTCAGGCTGTCGATGACGACGTCGGCGGCGGACTGATCTAGGTTGACGCCCTCGTGCGGACGCAGCGCCAGGACGCGGGCGCCGGAGCGCTTGCCGGCCTCGATGCCCAAAGGCGAGTCCTCGATAACCAGGCATTCGGCAGGCTCCACCCCCAGCGCCTCCATGGCACGCAGGTAGATCTCGGGGTCGGGCTTAAACGCACTGCACTCGTGACCGCTGATGGTGTAGTCCAGCACGTCGGCGATACCGGCAATCCCCACCAGCTCGTCAATGAGCTCGCGATAGGACGAGCTTGCGATGGCGCACTTCACGCCGCGCTCGTGCAGCTTGCGCATCACCGGCTCCGTCTGCTCGTTGAGCAGCTCGGCATACGGAACGGGATGGTCTGGGCTGTAGACCTGCTTGTACTCCACGCGCAGGCGCTCGCGCAGCTCAACATCGTCAGGTACCAGCGACTTCCAAATGGCGGGCTCGTTAGACCCCGAAAGATCGGGGATCTCGTCAAAGTGAAAGCCCTTCTCTTCCATAAACGCCACGCGACGACGGTTGTAGAACCACTCGGTATCGACCAGCACGCCGTCCATGTCAAACAGCACTGCCTTGATCATACGTATCTCCTTTCGATAGCAAAAAAGGGGACGGGGCGCAAACCCCATCCCCTCTCAATCAACCCGTAAGGTCTACTTACTTGTGATTAGTAGGAAAGCTTCCACATGTAGCGACGCATGGTCAGCGGGTGCTGACGGGCCTCGGCAATCTGGTTGCCGTACTCGCGCATAACGGCAAGGTGCAGCAGCGGGTTGAAGTAGGTGATGACGCTCGCGGGCACGGCGTCAGCCAGGCCGTAGTCCTTGGAGTCGATCAGAGCGACCTTGGCGCCCATGCGCTCAAGGAAGGTGAGGGCGCGGGCGTCCATCGGACGGGTAGCGCCATCGGACATGAAGAAGACGTAGGGCTTACCCTCGGTGGAAACCTCAAACGGGCCGTGGAAGTACTCGCCGGTGTTGTAGGCGGCGGCGTCGATCCACTGCATCTCGGTGAACAGGAAGGCGGCGTGAGAGTAGGCCATCTTCTCGGAGGCACCGGAAGCCATGAAGTAGATCATCTTGTCGTCCTTGAAGTCCTCGGCGAACTTCTTGGCGAGCTTCTTGCAGTGCTGAGCGGCGTTCTCGCAGAGATCGAAGATGTTGGTGAGGCCGGTGATCATGTCCTCGTAGTGGTCATAGCCCTCGGTCTGCTGAAGGATCTCGAGAGCAAGAGCGATGGCATAGCCGGGCTTCTCGCACTTGGCAGCGTAGTTGGCGTGGAAGCCGTGGACGATGACGTGGTCGGCGTCGACGGTCAGAGCGGAGCCGGCCTTGTTGGTGAGGGAGACGACCGGGCAGTTGTGCTTCTTGGCGGTCTTGTTGGCCTCGACGGTCTCGGGCGTGGAACCACCGAGGGAGCAGGTGATCACGAAGGTGTGCTCGTTGACCCAGGAGGGCGTGTCGTAGTTGAACTCGTTAGCGGTGAAGATCTGAACGTTCAGCTTGTCCGTGTTGTTGGCCAGGAAGTACTTGGCGGGGTACAGGTCGGACATGGAAGCACCGCAGCCGACGAAGGCGACGCTGTGGATCTCGTGGTTGGACAGGACGTCAGCGACGATCTGCTTAGGGAGGTTAAGGTCGATCTCGTACATCTGACACATTCCTTTCGATTTTTGCGGCGCCACATTGCCGGGCGCTCGCAGGGTTACCGTGGTTTGGACCGAGTCGCCGGCCCGTTGAGGATGTGTCAAAGGAACTGTCCCTTTGACACATTTAGGGATGGAAGCCTGCCTGGGGTATGGGATGTCAGGCAGGCTCCCCAGGGAAAGCGGTTAGACGCTTGGTCGCGACTAGGCCAGGATGCCGGCCGCGGAGAGGGCGATGCCGCCCACGATGGCGATCACGAGAAGCCAACCGGTGTTGACGTTCTTCTTGATGAGCCAGTACATAAGGCCGGTGAGGCCGAGAGAGATCATCTGGGGCATCATGCCGTCCAGGATATCCTGGATCACGACAGTGCTCTCAGCGAACTGCAGCGGGGTGGTGGCGCCGATCAGCGTAGCGATCATGCCGCCCACGGACATAAGACCCACGATGCCGCAGACATACATGAGCTTCTCCATGAGGTCGCCGCCCTGAAGCTTGCTCAGGTACTCGTGGCCGCCCTGATAGCCCATCTTGGCTGCGAACCAAGTGATCAGCACAGAGGGGACGATGGAGATGAGCATGGCCAGGATCGGGCCCATGATGGAGCCCTGCTGAGCCAGCTGAACGCCCAGGCCAAAGGCGATAACGCGGATGGTGCCCTGGAAGAAGGAGTCACCGATGCCGGAAAGCGGACCCATGAGGGAGGTCTTGACCGCGTTGATCGAATCGGGGTCAAAGTTCTCGGGATCCTTGGCGTACTCCTCCTCCATGGAGGCGGCGAGGCCCAGGATGAAAGCGCTCGTCTGCGGGGTGCAGTTGTAGAACGCCATGTGACGGTGGTAAGCCTCTTTCTTAGCAGCGAGCTGCTTGGGGTCGGACTCGTCCGGATAGAGGCGATCGAGCGTGGGAACCATGCCGTAGAGGAAGCCCATGTTCATCTGACGCTCGTAGTTCCAAGAGGCCTGGATGGCCCAGGAGCGCCAGAAGAACTGGCTGACCTTCTTGTTCAGGGACACGTCCTTGGTTGCGGTTGCCATAGTGTGTTCCTCCTTAGTCTTCGTCGTCTTCGAGCGGATCGTAGTCGGAATCGACACCGGCGGCTGCATGGGAACCGTTGAACTTGAAGCCCATGAAGACGACAGCCAGGCACACACCGATCAGAGCGACCGCGATGACGGACAGGTTGAGGTAAGCGGCGAGCAGGAAACCGATGAACAGGAACGGAGTCATACCCTTCTTGATCATCATGGTGAGCAGCAGGGCCAAGCCGTAGGCGGTCATGATCTTGGTCGAAACGTTAAGACCAGTGGACAGCCACTCGGGAACCATGTTGACGATGGCCTGAACCAGGTCGGTGCCAACAAAGACGGCGAGGAAGATCGGCAGGAAGTACATGATGGCGTACAGACCGGAGCCGGCGCAGATGTGCATACGGTAGGCGGTCTTGAACTTTCCGTTATCGATCGCGCTATCTGCCACATGGGTGAGGGCGGCGATGATGGAACGGAACACGATGCCGAGGAGCTGACCCAGGACGGCGACCGGGATGGCGATCGTCATGGCGGTCTCGGCGGAAGCATCGGTCAGGCACGCAAAGGCAGCGGCCACGATGCCGCCCAGGACCATATCGGGCGGAACGGCGGCGCCGACCTGCACCAGGCCCATGGACACGAGCTCGACGGCGGCACCGACGGCAAGGCCGGTGGGCACATCGCCCAGCAGCAGACCGACGAGCGTAGCGCCAACGAGGGGCTGCTCGAAGTTAAGACGACCGAGCAGGCGGGAGTCCCACATGCAGAACACGCCGACGAGGCCGACGAGCACCGCACTGATGAACGTATTCATACCCTTCTCCTTTCAGTCAGGCAAAAGCCTGGTTGATTACAGCTTGGCGTCGATGTCGACGCTCTGATACGTAGGGGTCTGCTGGACGTAGAGCTTGATGCCCATGTCGAGCAGCTGGTTGACGTCGGCCTTCTGGTTGGCGTCGAGGAAGACGGAGCTGTCCTTGCCACCGACCTGATCGGCACCGTCGTGGTTGGCGGTGGCGCCCAGGTTGATGGCGTCGAGCTTGTAGCCCTGGCAGAACTGCAGCATCTCGGCCGTGTTGCCAAAGACGAACATGACGCGCTCGCCGAGGGTGTTGAGCTTATCCATCTTGGCGAGGGCACGCTCGACGGTGAAGACGTTCAGGCGCACGCCCTGGGGCTTGGCCAGCTTAAGAGCGCCCTTCTTGATGTCATCGTTGGCGGCAGCGTTGTCGACGACGATGATGCGCTCGGCCTGGACCTTGGTGGTCCAGGTAAAGACGACCTGGCCGTGCAGCAGACGGTAATCAAGACGTGCGAGGACGATCTTGGCGGGACCGGAGCTGTGACGGGACGCCTTGGCCTTCTTGGCGGGAGCCGCGACGGCCTCGACCGGTGCGTTGGGGTTGGTCAGACCGGTGCGGGCCTCGTTGATGAGGGCCGCGAGCTCGGCGCCCTTGACGGGGACGGGGCTCATAGCAAGCGTGAGCGCCAGCGGGATGTTGAAACCGCTGACAACCGTGAACTTCGTGCCGTTCTTGGAAAGCTCGACCATGTTGTTGTTGACCGAGCTGCCGAGCATATCGGTCAGCACATAGACGGTGTCGTCCGCGTTGAACGTGGCGATCATGGCGTCCACCTTATTGGTGATGGGCTCCTTGTCGTCACGAGCAAGCGACACGACGTGGACGTTCGACACGTCGCCGAGAACCATCTCGAGCGTGTCTTTGGCGCCTGCGGCCAGGCCGCCATGAGATGCGAGAATGATCTGATTCATCTTGCCTCCTCCTTTTCGTTATGGTCATTATAACGTCTTATACGTTGCTTATATTGCTAATTAGTATAAAGACCGTTCGCGGGTGAAAATCGACCGTTGACGGGTTTAACGTACTCGAAACGTTGGGGCCGGGTAGTCCGGCGCGGGCTGGATAACCCCAGGTCAGACCCTGCGCGCAATCCTCTATCGCACGAAGTACCAGGGGCTTTCCTGCACGGTGGGCTCCAGCGCGATGCCGGTGCGCTCCTTAAACAGATCCATGTCCTGCGATTTCTCCGTCCACCACGCGTTGGGCTTAAAGGTCATGCTCTCAGCGACATGACCGACAAACACACTGTTGCGCAGCTTGGAGAAGTCGGTGTTCATAATCAGGATGGACGCGAGCACCAGCACAATGCCCAGAACCTTGATCGCGCCGGCGGACTCGGCATAGACACCAATGCCCACCAGTACGGTGACGACCGTCTCGAAAGACATTACGACGGGAACTTTCGATGTCTCGAGCCCCATGGACAGACCTTGCATATATAAGATGTAAGCTACGGCTGTGGGGATGAGTCCAAAGCCAAGGAACAGCAGCAGCAGCTGTGGCGACATTGCCGCGGCGACATCCGGCCACGGAGCCGCGATAGCTGCCATAACCGCACCGCCAAAAACAAGACCCCAAAACGTGACGGCCAGCGGGTGGACCGTCTTGGTTGCTATCCGGCTAAACACCGCGAGCGACGCCCCACAAAAGCCTGCAATCACGCCCGACGTGACGCCCCAAACCGAAAAATGGAAACCGGAAAGGTCGCCATTGGTCACTGCAAGTACACAGCCACCTATGTTAAAAGCGATGGCAACGAGCTTGTTGGGGGTCACGTCCTCGCGATAAAGCACGCGGCCGAGCACGACGCCAAACACCGGCGAGGTATAGAGCAGCACCGAGGCCGTGGACATGCCGACCTCGCCCATGCACTCGTAATAGCAGGTGTTGGCGGCGGCCAGACCGACGATACCGACAAGCGCGCAGGGAACAAGCTCTTTAGGACTTGCCTTGAACAGGGCCAGCGGACCCTGAGCCACGGTAGACCCCTCACCCGGACGGCAGCCCATAAACATCAGGACCGGCGCCAAGATAAGCGCTCCGACCAACAAGCGAAAGGCAGCCATGCTCTGGGACGAAACGCCCAGGGCCGAGATGCCGTTTACAAAGATTCCGATGCTGCCCCACATAAGCGCGGCGATCAGCACCAGCACATAGCCCAGATTGCTCTTCTTCAACGCAGCCTCCTCGGTATTGTTTCCAATATGTTTCATACTACGTTATAGTCGTTATATACATTTTTCAAGACACAAATCGGCGAACGAGGAAATGAGTCCCAGGAGTGTCCCCAAGTGCCGGCACAAAAGGAACGTCCCCAAGTGCCAACCACGGCAACGCCGACGTTTTGGCAATGTCAGCGAGCGCCCGTCATTTGAGCCAAGGTGCCGTGAAATGAAAAGGCGCTGACCTTCTGGTCGCGCCTTTGAAATTGAACGGCAGATTGGCCAAATGCCGGGTGCGCAGCGTCGGCCGGTCCGCCGTTCGGTAGAACGGCGGAACCAATATCCCCTAGTAGTCCAGCTTCCACATGTAGCGGCGCGTCATGTAGTCCTTGTGGGTGACAGCAGAGAGCGCGCGCATGTACACATTGTTGAGGATCGGGGCGAAGATCAGGTGGTTGAAGTACTCGCTCACGCTGTCCTTGATGTCGTTGAGGCCGAGCTCCTTGGCGTCGAGCTGATAGACGCGCTCGCCACCGTACTGGTTGACGAAGCGGATGCCGCGCTCGTCGTTGCAGCGGCTGCGGCCGACGCTGATGAGCTGGAACAGCGAGGTGCGCTTGTCCAGGATCTCGAAGGGGCCGTGGAAGAAGTCGCAGGTGTTGATGGTGCAGGAGTCGATCTGCAGCATCTCCTGCACGTTGCAGATGCTAAAGACGTAGGCAGCACCAAAGAGCGGGCCCTGGGCCATGACGTTGATGCAGGGCTTGTCGGCGTTCTGCTCGGCCCACTTGGCAGCGAGCGGACGGGTGTACTCGACGGCCTTGCGATAGATGGGGTCAACCAAGTCGAACGCAGCCATAGCGGTCTCGTACTCGGCATAGCCCTCGGTCTGCTGCGTGAGCTCCATGGCGATCATGGTCACGACGGCGGAGTTGGTACGGCCCATGCAGGACTCGTCGACGGCCAGGCTGTCATACTGGATCTTGTAGTCGCAGACCTCGGTGAGGCCGGACTCGTCGACATAGATTGCGATGGTGCTGGCGCCGTGGTCCTTGGCGACCTGGGCGGCGACGATGGTCTCCTTGGTACCGCGCATGGACACGACGACGGCCAGGGTGTTCTCGTTAACGTAGGCAGGGGTTGCGTGCACGAACTCGTTGCTGGTGTAGCTGGAGCTCACGACCTGCGTGGCCTCGTGCTCCATAAAGTACTGGGCAGGATAGTTGCCGCCGTTGGATCCGCCAGCGCCAATCCACACGACGCGCTTGATGCCGCCCTTGTCTGCCTTGTCAGCCAAAACCTGGGAGACGACATCCTTAACCTGTTCCTGAGTAGTCATCGTGCATCAGCCTTTCTTCTCGTTTGATGCTCTCGATGGCATACAAGTTACATACATGTTTTGGTTATGTCGACTAGTTGTATGCTATATTTATCTTAGAAATTTTGCTGGTAAGGTTTTCGGTAGCTCGATACCAGCGGTTTTATTGTTGTGTTGAATACATGCTTGCTTAGATAAGCATACAAGTTAGATATAGGCTGATCGCATGAACGCTTCATCTAAAAAGAAACTGAGCCAATACGAGCGCTTGGCAGGTACGCTTCGCGACCGCATCGCCGCCGGCATCTACGCACGCGGAGACAAGCTGCCGTCCGAGATGGAGCTCATGGACGAATCGGGGCTGTCGCGCAGCACCGTGCGCCACGCCCTTAAGGTTCTCGTTGATGAGGGCCTGGTGCGCACCGAGCGCGGGCGTGGCGCCTTTGTGGCCGACACGCCCGCGCTCCACGAGAACAACCTGGTGTTTTCGAGCTATACCAAGCAGGTCGAAGGTCAGGGCATGAAGCCCACCACGCGCACCGTGGACTCGGGCTTTGCCAAGGCGGCCGGCAGCATAGCTAAGTTCTTTGACGCCGCCGTGGGCAGCAAGCTCGTCAAACTTGTCCGCCTGCGCTACCTGGACGACGTGCCGCTGTGCCTGGAGACCACCTACCTGCCGCCAAGCTTCGAGACGCTCATCGATCGCGATATCAACGGTTCGCTCTACGCGACGCTGCGCCAAGAATTCCATCGCGCGCCAGCACAGGGACATAAGACCTTTGAGGTGTGCTATGCCTCGCAAAACGAGGCGTTTTTGCTCAACGTCGAGCGCGGGCAGGCGCTGATCCTGATCACCGACTACGTCTACGACACCGACGGCCGACCGCTCCATGTCTCTAAGCGCATCCAACGCACCGACCGCGCCAAATACACCGAGCCAATCGGCTAACCTGCCAAAATAAACCTGTCCCTAAATGGTAGGTTTGGGAAGGTCGGGGAACCAGGTTGGTTTGGGTTGGTTGGGCGTGCGCTCGGCCAGGACCAACTCCATCCAGCACATGTCGTACCAGCGGCCAAACTTTTGGGCACAGCGATCGAAGGTGCCCACCAAGCGATATCCCATATGGGCATGGAAGTCCTGGCTATTGTGCGTTAGATACTCGTCGTCCTTGTCGTGCGGCACGGCGATGAGCGCGCACATATTGGTGATGCCCATCGCGATCAGGCACTGCTTGAGCGCATCGTGCAGCTTGCGACCCAGCCCGCCATGGCGCACATCGCGTGCCAGGTAGATCGACGTCTCGACCGACCAGTCGTATGCCTCGCGGCTGTTAAGCGGACTCACGTAGGAATAGCCTACCGGACGCCCGTCCAACTCCATCACCAGATACGGATAGCGCTTGAGCGTACGCTCGATGCGCCCGGCGAACTCCTCAACGCTCGGCACCTCGTATTCGCAGGTAATCGCCGTCTGACGCACATACGGCTCATAGATGGCAAGCAACGCCGGCGCATCATCGGGCGTCGCCAGGCGAATCGTCGGCTCGGACATCTCGGTCATACAACCCTTCTCCCTCAAAAGCAAAGGCCGCCTTGCGCCAAACCCAGCGCAAGGCGGCCTCTCGTCATTACATCAGGCTACAGGACAGCCGCCAGCGCGTCGATGTCCTCCTGCGTCGTGGCCCAGCTGGTGCAAAAGCGCACCACCGTATGAGTATCGTCGTACTTTTCCCAGTACTCGATCGCCGCATGCTCGCGAATGCGGGCCATGTCCTCGTTGGGCAGAATCACGAACTGCTGGTTGGTCGGCGTCTCCAAGAAGAACTGGTAGCCGCGCTCGTGCAGCACGCGACGCAGCGCCTGAGCGGTCTCAATCGCCTGGCAACCAATCTCAAAATACAGGCCATCGGTAAAGAGCGCCTCAAACTGCACGCCCGTCAGGCGGCCTTTGGCAAGCAGCGCGCCATGCTGCTTAATACGCGGAATGGGATGTGCCGGAGCGTGCATGCCGCAGAACACCACAGCCTCGCCGCAAAGCGCACCGCACTTGGTGCCGCCGATGTAGAACACGTCGCACAGCTGCGCCAGCTCGGGCAGGGTAATGTCGCACTCATCGGCCGCCAGCGCATAGGCCAGGCGGGCGCCATCCACAAACAGCGGAATCTCTCGCTTCTGGCACGCTGCGTGAATCGCCGCGAGCTCGGCCTTGGAGTACAGCGTGCCGTACTCGGTCGATAGGCTCACGTACACGGCGCCCGGGAACACCGTATGCTCGTAGCTCTCGTTTTCGTAGAACACCTGGATATAGTTCTCGAGGTCCTCGGCGTGCATCTTGCCCTCGTAGCCGGGGATGGTGAGCACCTTGTGGCCGCCAAACTCGATGGCGCCCGCCTCGTGACAGGCGACGTGGCCAGTCTCGGCAGCAACGACGCCCTCGTAGGGCGCGAGCAGCATATCAATCACCGTCGCGTTGGCCTGCGTGCCGCCCACCAGAAAAAACACGTCGGCATCGGGGGCCTGGCAGGCCTCGCGAATAAGTTGCTTGGCGCGCTCGGTATGCGCATCGGTACCGTAGCCAGGCTGCGGTTCCATGTTGGTATCGACGAGCGCCTGCAGCACCGCTGGGTGTGCGCCGTGGGAATAGTCGTTGTTGAACGCGAGCATGGCAATCCTCTCTTACCGGGTATCGGCCAGATGATTCAAACGGAGCTATTGTACGCCGCTGGGATAGGCAATGCGCGCGGCAAGGCACTCAAGTGCCAGTACCAGAGCAAAACCGCAGCTCACGTCACTCAAAAAGTGCGCTCCGATCACGATGCGGCCAAACGCGACGAGCGCCGCGACCACAGCCGCCGTCCAAAAGACCACACGACGGCGCGACGGTTTTTCCTTAAAAGCCGCTGCGGGAAGCCCGGCGAGCATGAGGCCGATTGCCGCGTGCGCCGTGTGTCCGCTCGCAAACGACTTAAAGCCGTCCTTGGCTACACCGGCGGCAATATAGGCCCACTTGTCGGGGTTGCCGATCACCCACCACGGCCGAAACTCGAGTCCCTGCGTCACCTCGATCACGCGCATGCGTGGGCGCGACCACAGCGGCTTGACAATCACGTTGAGGATGATGGCCTGAGCGACCCACACGACAAGCACCATCAACGCCCAGCGCGTGAGCTCGTCGGGCTCGGTCGTGCGCGTGAGGCGATAGACGACAAGGTTAGCGGCGATGACCAGCACAAACGTCAGCACCAACTGAACCGCGATGAGTTTGTCGCCAACCCGCAGGGACGAAACGATCTCGAAGCCGGCCAGGCCACTGTTGACGAGGATGCCGAGCACGGCGAGCCATTTGCTCCCCCTGGAGTCGGGACGCACCGCGCGCACGAGCATAACGCCCGCGATGCTCGCCGTCAGCTCGAACGGCAGCTCGCCGGCGGCCTCGATAAAGCGACCGTACATGCTGCCGACGTTGAACAGCGCGCTCGAGATTTGGTAATCGAAGAAACTGCCCACGCCCAGACAAAGGCACAGGACAACCGCGATAATGGCGACATCTTTCTTATAGATGTATCCGAACATGCTTTCCTTTCGGTCGGGCGAAGGGTCGACCCGCAACGTGGTGGGGCAAAGATAGCTTTGTCCCATAAATACCCTTACAGGTTGAGCATAAGTAAGCGAAAACGTTCCATTTGTGGCAAGGTGGCCCGAAGGAGGAGGGAAGCGTACTTGCGTACGCGACCGACGAGTGAGGGTCAGATTGCCCAAATGGGGCGTTTGCAGCGTCGACCCGTTAGTCGTCGTCGCTCGCACCCAGCTGTTGCAGCAGCATGAGTGCCGCGGCCACGGGGCCGGTGCCGTCGTTGGCGTCGAGGCCGCGACCCAGGCCGCTGCCCGCGCCGGCGCCCGCCTTGTAGGGCACCGACAGCTTGCGGCTCTTGGGGAAGTTCACCGCGCCATAGCGGGTCTTAAGTTCAAAGGCCACCTTTTTGGGCACGTCGATGCCCAAAAACGTGATGCGGCCGCCACTGAGCGTGACGCTCTCGAGCCCCAAGCGCTCGCCACGGATACGGATGCGCGCGCGATTGAACAGGTTGAGCCCCGCCAACGGCAGCTCACCGTGCGCAGCCTCGGTCTCCTCCTGCACCTCGTCGATACTCTCCAGGTCCTCAGCAGCCGCGAGCTTACGGTACACGAGCACGCGCTGGTCCACCGCCGGCATGTACTCCTCGGACAAGAAGTAGTCGGCCGGCAGGTTGATGCCCACGCTCGCCGCCTCCACGCCGGCATCGTCATCGCCGCGCGCCTCGGCCACTGCCTGACCCAGCATCTGCGTAAACAGATCAAAGCCCACGCTCGACAGGTTGCCGTGCTGCTCGGCGCCCATGAGCGAGCCGGCACCACGGATCTCCAGGTCACGCATGGCGATGCGCATGCCGCTGCCCAGGTCCTGGAACTCGGAAAGCGCGGTCAGGCGCGCCGTTGCCTCCTCGGTGAGCGGCAGCTCGCCCGGGAACATAAAGTACGCGTAGGCCTGCGTGGCAGAGCGGCCCACACGGCCCTTGAGCTGGTAGAGCTGCGCCAGGCCCAGGCGCTGCGAGTCCTCGATGATGAGCGTGTTGGCGGTCGCGTTGTCGATGCCGCTCTCCACGATGGTCGTGGCGATGAGCACGTCGATCTTTTTGGTCGCGAACTCAATCATCACGTCCTCGACCTCGCGCGGGCTCATCTTGCCGTGCGCCACGCCCACGCGTGCCTCGGGCGCGGCCTCGTGCACGCGCGCCACGGCGTCGTCGATGGTCTTGACGCGGTTGGACACGTAGTACACCTGGCCGCCGCGGCCCACCTCCAGGCGAATCGCCGCGCTCACCACGTCGGGGTCGTACTCCCCCACGTGCACGATCACGGGGCGGCGTCCGGTCGGCGGCGTCGTGATCAGACTCATATCGCGCACGCCACTCGTAGCCATCTGCATGGTACGCGGGATGGGCGTCGCCGAAAGCGTGAGCACGTCAATCTGCTCACGCAGGTTCTTGAGCTGCTCCTTGTGCTGCACGCCAAAGCGCTGTTCCTCGTCAATGATCACCAGGCCCAGGTTCTTGGGGTTCACATCGGCCGAAAGCAGACGGTGCGTGCCGATGAGCACGTCGATCGTGCCCTCGGCAAACGCCTTGAGTGCGCGCTTTTGCTGCGCCGGCGTGCGGAAGCGGCTGAGCACCTCGACCTCAAGGCCAAACGGGGCAAAGCGCTCAAAGAACGTCTCGTAGTGCTGCTGGGCCAGAATGGTCGTGGGGCAGAGCACCATGACCTGGCGGCCGGAGTCCACACACTTAAACGCCGCGCGCAGGGCAACCTCGGTCTTGCCAAAGCCCACGTCACCGCACAGCAGGCGGTCCATGGGCTTGGGCGCCTCCATGTCGGCCTTAATGTCGGCAATGGCCTCCAGCTGGTCGCGCGTCTCGTCGTAAGGGAAGCTCTGCTCCATCTCGATCTGCTCGGGCGTATCGGGCGGACAGGCGATACCGGTAATCGACGAGCGGCGCGTATACAGGTCGACCAGGTCAAACGCCAGCTTTTTGGCGTTCTTGCGTGCCTTGTTGGTGGCACGCGTCCAGTCGGCGGTGTTGAGCCTGGTCAGGCGCGGCTTGTCGCCGTCGGGGCCAACATAGCGCGTGATACGGTCGACCTGCTCGAGCGGCACGTAGAGCTTGTCGCCGTCGGCATATTCCAGCAAGAAGTAGTCGCGCTCCTTGCCGCCCACTTCTTGGCGCGCGATCTCGCTAAAGAGTGCGATGCCGTGAGTGGCGTGCACCACGTAGTCGCCCGGCTTAAACGGAAACGTGATCTGCGTAATGTCCACCTTGCGGCGGCTGCGCGCGCGGTTGGCGTCCATGCGGGCGTTGAGGTCGGCGATCGAGAACACGGCCAGGTTGGCATCGGGCACCACCACGCCCTGCGGCAAGGCGGCATCGACAAAGGTCACGCGTCCGCGCGAGATGGTGGGCACGGTGGCGCCGGCGGCAGCCTGGGCGGCACCTGCCTCGAGCGAGCGGGCGTTGAGCGCGTCGGCCTTGCGTTCGCGAATTGCAGCATGAGCATCCTGGCGGACAGCACGATCGGCAGAATCCGCCGCTGCCACGCGCACACGGTCGCCAATAGCGCCCGCGTTTTCGGGCGCGGCCGTCAGCGACTCCTCAAAAGTAATACCCTCATCGCCAAAGGTGAGCTCCATCGACTCGCGCGCACCGCGGTCGGGGATGGCAAATACGCAGGCATAGCGCTTGCCCACGACCTCCTGGATGCGCGTCATAAAGCGATTGTCCGAGCCCGCGATGGCCGGCTGCTCAATCTTGAGCTCTGCCGTCACCGCACCGCCGGCACGAATCAGGCTCACGTAGTTAAGGCGCTGCTGGGCACCAAAGTCGAGTTGCTGGGCACGCACGTACAGGCCGTCCAGACGGTCGACCCCCGCCTCGCCGGCACGTGCCTCGATATCCTCGTAGGCACGCAGGCAATCGTCGAACAGCGAGCGCGGCTCGGACAGCACCACGAGCGCCTTGCCGCTCACGTGCGCCAGCGGGCTCACGGTCTGGCCGTACATCACCGGCAAAAAGCGATCGAGCTCGGGCGTGACGATGCGCGCATCCACCATCTCGAGCAGCGCCGCCAGTTTGCTGTCGTCCTGGCTGGCACGATAGAGCGCCACATGCATGTTGTGGACGGCGTCGTCGGCGAGTGCGAGCTCGCGACAGGGGAAAATCTCGATGCTGTCCTCGTTGCCGATGGTCTGGCCCGTGGAACCCACCATGCGGCGGATGCGGTCGATCTCGTCGCCGAAAAATTCAATGCGCACGGGCGCCTTTTCCTGCGCGGGAAACACCTCGACGGTGTCGCCGTGCACACGGAACAGGCCGGGCGCGTCGGCGGCGCCGGCATTGGTGTAGCCCATGCCCACCAGACACTGCGGCACCTCGTCAAAGGGAATCTCCTCGCCCACCGCAAAAGTAGTGGACTCCCAGTAGCGACTCTCGACCGGCGGCACGCAGCGCAGCAGTGCGCGGGCCGAGGCGACCATAATGCAGTTGTCGCCGCGCACGATGCGCCCGAGCGCCTCGCAGCGCTGCGCCACCACGACGTCGTCGGGCGCCTGCTCGCGCCACGGATAGTCCTTGCGCTCGGGGAAGCGGCACACGTGCGCCAGCCCCACATAGGCGGCAAGGCTGCGGGCGGCACGATCGGCCGCGTCCTCGCCACTTACGATATAGACCGTGGGGCGCGGACGGCGCGCAAACTGGGCGGCGGCCATAAGCGTGCGGCCCGACTGCGACACGGCCAGCGTCACGTCCTCGCCGGCATCGAGTCCGGCCTCGACGGTCTGCAAGGCCTCGGCAGTGTAGAGCTGCGCGGCTATACGGTGAATGAGCATGCTGTTCCTCCGGCATCGCAACGCCAAAAGCCCGCCGGGGCAAGCTCGGCGGGTATGCGGCGGATTTCGTTGCCTGTCATGGTAACGCATGAGGTGGGCACGCCAGCGCGCGCCGAACAGCCACCCCAAAACGCGCATGCCCGAACGCCCTCGGCACAAAACAGCCTGATCGGACAGCACCAATTACCAGCTTCTACCTGCATTACTTTGCAATTATGGCAATTTCTACTTTACAGTTGTGGTAACTTCTAGTTAGTAATTATGGTTTTTTGCCTTGCCGATGTGGCAAATCCCAAAGACCTGCCACGAAACCCGGCAGATACCGACAAACTCGGTACGAGACTTTCAAACCAAAAGCATGCCTACGAGCATGAGATGCTAGACACGAAGGGCGTTAAAAATGATTGAGCGAACCATGGCCCAGAAGCTACGCGACATGTCAGAATGGTTTCCCGTCGTCTCGCTTACGGGGCCACGCCAAAGCGGCAAGTCAACTCTCATCAAGGCCGTTTTTCCTGAATATGAATATCTCAACCTCGAAAACCCGGAAGTCCGTCGCGCCGCACTCGATGACCCCGTCGGCTTTATCAGCAGGCGCCCCGATCATCTGATCATCGACGAGGCCCAATATGCACCGGAGCTGTTCAGCATGATTCAGGTCGCCTCCGACGAACGCGGAAGGACCGGCCAGTATGTATTGTCCGGCTCGCAAAACTTTTTGCTCATGCACAACATCCAGCAATCGCTTGCCGGGCGCGTCGGCATGCTCAAACTCCTGCCTCTCTCCTACCAGGAGCTCAGCGACACGCAAATCTCGCTTGACACCTACCTGATTCGCGGGGGATACCCGCGCATATACGATGCGGGCATCCCCACCGATATGTTCTACCAAAATTACCTTATGACCTATGTGGAACGCGACGCGGGCGGCCTTCTCGACGTGCGCAACCTGAGCTCCTTTAGAAAAATGATCGGGCTGTGCGCGGCTTGCGTGGGAGGGCTGCTCAACCTATCAAGACTCGCCGCTGATGTGGGAGTCGCCACGGCGACGATCAGCTCGTGGCTTTCGATCCTGCAATCAAGCTATTTGGTGTTCCTGCTTCAACCATATGCTGGAAACATGCGCAAGCGGCTTACCAAAGCGCCAAAATTGTACTTCTACGACACGGGACTACTTTGCCATCTGCTTGGCATTCACGACGAGCGCAGTCTCATGAACCACCCCCTAAGCGGGGAAATATTCGAAAACCTCGTTGTCTCGGAACGCCAGAAGGCATACCTCAACAGAGGCCTCGAGCCCACGCTTGCCTTTTATCGCGACGACAGCAAACGAGAGATCGACCTTATCGATCTAACAGAGCCGGCTCGCCCACAGGCGTTCGAAATCAAATCGGGCGCTACCTACCGCGACACATTCGCTCGACACCTACGCTCTGTTGGTTCCGAACTTGGCATTCCCGCAAAGGACCGAGCCGTCGTATATCACGGCTCCGAGCGCTACGATACCGAGGGGGCATCGGTCGTGCCGGTAGAAGAGTTCTTGCTTCGGGAGTCGTAGCGAGCGCCGTGGTCACCGGCCGCGTCCCGATTTGTACCGCCCGGAGATACGCAAGAGTGGCGGCCTGCCCTTGTAACCTAGCTCACCCGTACGCTGGGGCACAAATCCGCCAGCGGGCACTCGTCGCACTTAGGTTTGCGGGCGTCGCAGATCTCGCGGCCAAAGGTAATCCACTGGTGGTTGACCGACTCCCAATACTCGTGCGGCAAAATCTTGAGCAAATCCTGCTCGGTCTTGAGCGGCTCCTTTGCATGCGTCTTGGGACTCAGCATCAGGCGGTGCGCAATGCGGTTGACATGCGTGTCCACCGCAATGCCCTCCACGATGCCATACCCCACGTTGAGCACGATGTTCGCCGTCTTGCGTCCCACGCCCGGCAGCTTCACGAGTTCCTTCATGTCGGCCGGCACCTCGCCGCCATAGTCGGCGACGATCATCTGCGCGGCCTCGACGGCATGCTTGGCTTTGCTCTTGTAGAAGCCGAGTGACTTGATGGTGTCTGCCACGTCAGCCACGCTCGCCCCGGCCATGGCCTCGGGCGTGGGCCACTGGGCAAACAGCCGCGGCGTCACCTTGTTGACCTGCGCATCGGTCGTTTGCGCCGAGAGCAGCACCGCGATCAGCAGGCGGAAGGGATTCTCGTGGTCCAAAAAGCACTCGACTGGGCCATAGCGACGGTTGAGGCGCTCACACACCTCGATGGCGCGCTCGCGCTTGGCGGCATTGGTCTCGCGTGGCATAACGACTCCTCGGCTCAACGGCACAATAAACTTATGGGCACAATTGTCCCACGTCCGAGACGCTTACGCCTCCAAGAATGCGCCGGTCTGACGGCTCCACAGGCTCGCGTACTCGCCACCCGCCTCGACGAGCTGCGCATGCGTGCCGTCCTCGACGATCTCGCCATCGGCCAGCACCACAATGCGGTCGAGCGCCGCCACGGTGGACAGGCGGTGCGCCACCACAATGGAGGTACGTCCACGCATCAGGTTTTCGAGCGCCTCCTGCACCAGCGCCTCGGACTCGCTGTCGAGGGCAGAGGTCGCCTCGTCGAGCACCAGAATCGGCGCGTCGGTTAGGATGGCGCGGGCGATAGCCACGCGCTGACGCTGGCCGCCCGAGAGCTTGACGCCGCGCTCGCCCACCATGGTGTCAAAGCCACGGGGCAAGCGGTCGATAAACTCCAGGGCGTTGGCCAGGCGCGCGGCCTCGCGAATCTGCTCATCAGTGGCGTCGGGGCGGCCGTAGGCAATATTCTCTCGAATGGAGCGGTGGAACAGCAGCGCCTCCTGCGGCACGTAGGCAACCTGGCGGCGCAGGCTCTGCTGCGTACAGCGCGAGACGTCCTGGCCGTCCACGAGCACGCGGCCGCCCTGAACATCGTCCAGGCGCAGCAGAAGCTTGGTGAGCGTCGTCTTACCCGAACCCGATTTGCCCACCAGGCCCACGCGCTGGCCCGCCGCCACATGAAGTGTCAGGTCATCGAACACGCTCTCGCCCGCCGCAGCGTCACGGTACGCAAAGCTCAGGTGCTCAAAATCAATCGCGCCCTCGGTCACTTTGAGCTCAGGGGCGTCCGGGTCATCTGCCACCAAACGTGGCTCGTCCAGCACGCGCGTCATCTCGGCCGCATCGCCCAGCGCGCGGTTAATGCGCTGCATCATGGAGCTTACGTAGTTCAGGCGCATGGTGAGGTTATAGGTGTAGGTAAAGATCATGACGAGCGAGCCGGCCGAAATGCCAAACCACGCGTTGCCGCCCGCCACGAACACACTCACCACGGCCATGGTGATGACGATAAGGCCCGAGGTCGTAAAGTTGCGCTGCATCATGGCGTGCATCGAGACCGTTTCGGCGTCGCGCGCGGCACGATCGGCGGCGTCGAACAGATCGCGCTCAAAGTCCTCGCGCCCACAGGTCTTGACGGCCAGGATATTCGTGACCGCGTCGGAGAGCACGCCCGAGAGCTTGTTCTGCGCGGCGGACGTCGCGGCCGAAAGCGGCATGATGCGCTTGTACATAAGCCAGACAAACGCGATGTAGACGGCCATGATGCACACCAGGATCACGGTAAACGTCGGCACCACCGGGGCGAGCGCCGCCACCGTGCAGATGACCGAGGTGATGGTGGGGATGAGCGAATACACCGTCACGTCGACCAGCCCCGTATAGCCGCTCATAAAACGGCTTGTCTGGCTCACAAGCGATCCGCCAAAGCGGCTGGTGTGAAATGTCATGGATTGGTTGGAGAGCGTGTCGAAGCATAGGCGCGCCAGGTGATAGTTGCCTGCAATCTCGAGCTTGTAGACGGTGTAGTCCTGTAGCTTGGAGAGGATCTGACCCACCAGGTTAACGAGTACGAGCGCCAGGATATAGGAGCCGAAGACCTCAAACACCTGGTCACCCACCACGGGACCGGCTTGAACGCGGTCGACAATGAGGGCCATCACATAGGTATTGGCAAACGTCAGCAAAAAGATGTAGCCCGCCGACGAGAACACCGAGAGAAAGACAATCAGCGGCTGCGTGCGCGTGACACCCCAAAACCGCTGCAGCGTGCGGCGCACGGTGGAGCGGCTGAGCGGGCTGGTGCTTCTCTGAGACATGGGCTTCCTTTCGCATCTGATAGGGCGAAACGCCATTGTTGCACATTGGAGCACGCTCCAGACAAGTGCGATACGAAAAGCGGTGGGGCGCCCGCGTTTGCGCCGGCGCCCCACCGTCTTGTTGCAATTAGCCTTCGTCTTCTTGGTCTGTGAGAAGGTCCGCGGACGTGAGTCCCAAGATCTCATCGGCTTGGTCGACGTCTTCCAGTGCGTCGATGTCCTTGAGCTTGCGCTCCATGACGTTGGTGCGCGTGGTGATGATGCCCTCGACCGTTTTGCCCGCGGTCTCGATCTGCTGCTGGGCGCGGCGCAGCGCCTTTTGATAGCGCGGCAGCTCGGCCTTGACGGCGGAGAGCACGCGCAGCACGTCGTCGGTACGTTTTTGCAGCCTAAACGTCTGGTAGCTCATCTGCAGGCTGTTGAGAATGGCGGCCATGGTGCTGGGACCGGCAACGTTGACATGATAGTCGCGGCCCAGGGTTTCGATGAGCCCGGGTCGGCTGACGACCTCGGCGTACAGCCCCTCAAACGGCACGAACATGATGCCAAAGTTGGTCGTTGCCGGCACACTCAGGTACTTTTCGCAGATGTCCTTTGCCTCGCGTTTCACCATCATATCGAGCGTCTTGCGCGCTGCGGCAACGGCCTCCGCATCGCCCGACTCCTGGGCGTCGAGCAGATGCTCGTACGCGTCGCCCGGGAATTTGGAGTCGATCGGCAGCAGCACGGGATCGCCCTCGTCTACCGGCAGCTTGACGGCAAACTCAACGCGCTCCGAGGCGCCGGGCCTGGTGGCAACGTTTTCCAGATACTGGTCGGGTGTGAGGATGTCCGTCAGGATCGCACCCAGCTGTACCTCGCCCAAAATGCCGCGCGCTTTTACATTGCCCAGCACACGCTTGAGGTCGCCTACGCCGGTAGCGATAGATTGCATATCGCCCAGGCCCTTGTACACGGCCTCGAGCTGGTCGCTCACCTGCTTAAACGATGCCGAAAGTCGGTCGTTGAGCGTGCGAGAGAGCTTCTCGTCCACCGTCGCGCGCATCTGATCGAGCTGCACGTTGTTGTCTTTGCGGATGGCGCCCAGCTGAGCATCAACCGTCTCGCGCACCTTGTCCAGGCGTTGTTCGATGCCCTCGCGATTGGCGCCGAGCTGTTGGGCCGTCTCGCGGCGCAGGTCATCCATCCGGTCACCAGCTTGCGAGAACTCGCGTGCGATGGCCAGGTAACGTTGCTGCTCCACGGCCGCATCTGTCGTCTGCTGCTGCGCGATGGCATTGGCCGTGCGGCGAGTTTCGGCCAGCGCGACGTTCAGGGCATCGAGTGCGTTGTTGGCCTGCTCGAGTGCTGCCAGCGTTTCCGCGCTACTGTCGCCACGCTCCCGCAACTCGGCACGCAGGCTCTTGAGTTGGAAGGCGCAAGCCGCAGCAACCCCCACCGCCACCAAAGCGATCACAACAAGCACAATATCAATAGCAGACATAAACTCCGCCCAACAAACCCAATCGAGCACCAATCAAAACCGCGATCAATCTTACCCCGCCACACACACGGATCACTCACTGCCTTGCAGACAAATTTCTCCTAGAACCGCGGACGCTAAAACGCTAACTCTCCCAGCCGGCGCGAATGGTTGTTACGACATCGCCTAGGCGCTGGCCGAGAGCCGCTAGATGTTGGAGTACCTCGTTGGACGATGCGCCGTTGAGGATGCACGTGAGGGCATACGACGCCAGAAAGATGGCCACAAGCCCTAACGGGATGAGCACGATCATCGCCAAGGTGCGCAGGCGCTGGCCCACGCGGCGACGACGCGCACGACGCTTGTCGAACGCGAGCTCCTGCGCATATGAATCTTGCTGTACGGAATAGGCCTCTGGTGCCGATTCGCACCCGGGCACAGCTGCAGGTACAGCAGCGGGCACGACATTTTGCGCAAAGGGCTGGACTGCCGCCCCTTGCATTTGTATCTCCATGAGTCGTTGCTGCTGACGCAACATGCGCTCGGCTTGTTGCTGCGGAGTCTCAAGAAACCTGTCTCTTATACACATCTCCGAGCCCACGAGACCGTACTAGATCT
>CABSMZ010000001.1 GCA_902478875.1 uncultured Collinsella sp. | reverse complement strand
CAAGGTTGGGTGCTACCGGTGGTCGGCGATATAGCCCAAAGCGACGGCGGTATAGGCCGCGGCACCGAGAGGAAGCTCGGCATCGTTAAAACGTGCCTTGGGATGGTGCTGGGCAAAGTGTTCGTCCGTGTCGGTTACGGCCGCGCCCACGGTAAAGTACGCACTCGGAATCTCGCTCGAGATAAGCGCAAAGTCCTCACTCGCCATGGCATGGAAAAGCGGCAAGAAAGCCACCTTGGGCAGCACTGCGCCCACGTAGCCAAGCGACGCCTGAGTCATATCGCTGTCGAGTACAAGCGGCGGAACATCCGAAAGCGTCTCGATGGTCGCCGGCGTACGATATGTTGCGGCAACGCCGTTAACGACCTCCGCGATGCGGGTCTTTAGGTGCTCCATGAGCTCAACATCAAAGCCGCGCAGCGTTCCCTCGAGCACGCAGGTGTCGGGGATGACGTTGGCCGCCAAGCCGCCGGCAAACTTACCAACGGTAAGTGCGACTTCCTTGGCCGCCGGCACCTCGCGGGAGATGAGCTCCTGGAGCGCCAGGTGCACATGGACGCCGGCCGTGATGGGGTCGATGCAGATCTCGGGGCTCGAGCCATGGCCGCCCTTGCCCTGGAGCGTGATGCGGAAACCGTACACGCCCGAAAGCGCCGGGCTCCCATAGAGCACCAGGCCGAGCGGCGATTGGCTGTTGACGTGCATGGCAAAGGCAGCCTGGGGGCGCGGGTTCTGCAGCAGGCCATCGGCGATGGCAGCGCGCGCCCCTTCAAAGGTCTCCTCGCCCGGCTGGAACAGCAACTTCACCGTGGCGTTGGCCTCCACAAGCTCGGCCTCGCGGGCCTTGAGCAGGCGCGCCGCACCAAGCAGTGCCGTCGCGTGCATATCGTGACCGCAAGCATGCATGCAGCCATTGGTGGATGCAAAGGGCTCGCCGGATTCCTCGACAACGGGCAGGGCATCCATATCGCCTCGGAGCATGACGACCGTTCCGGCCTGCTCGTCCTTGCACGTGCCATTGCCCTGAGCGGCCGCGGCCGCACCGGCACCGATCAGGCCAACGACGCAGGAACCGTCGACGAGCGTGGTATGGGGGATGTCCATCTCGTCCAGACGTGCCTGGATATAGGCAGACGTCTGCGGAAGATTGTTACCGAGCTCAGGCATCTGGTGTAGATCGTGTCGCCACGCAGCGAGCTCGTCTGCAAAAGCCTGAGCTTCTGCGACAAGACCGTCGCCGATAGCGGTCTGCGCCGTTGTGGTAGCCTGAGGCGCTGGTTGCGGTTGAAAATCGGACAGAGCTGGTGCCATAGATGCCCTCCAGTAACGTTTTTGCAGCACGCACTTTGATAGCGTAAAGTGCAAGGTACAACTGTAAGGGCATGACATAAAAAATGCCGCCCTGGGAGGGCGGCGCAACAAGTTGTTTACAATTGCGGGTGTGATTTTCGGCGCAAGAAATCGAAATGCGTCTCGCTCAAGATAATCGAAAGAAAGATGAGCGCGAAGCCGGCAAGCAGGCGCGAGGTGAGCGCCTCCCCCATCAGCAGCACCGAGAACAGCACACCCGAAGGCGACTCCATCGAAAGGAGCAGCGAGCCCGTCGAGGCCGGGACATGCGCCAGGCCGACGTTTTGGATGAGCAGAGCCACACATGTGCAGCCCACCGAGAGAAACGCCATCACACTGATAAAGCTCGGCGTCCAAACGGACAGCGGCGCTTGGGTCTCGAATAGCAGCGACGAGATCAGGCTCAGCACGCCGTTGCCCACAAACATCCAAAACGTGATGACGTTGATGTCCATTTTGCGACCGTACTTGGCAGTCACCGCCATCTGGATGGCGAAAAAGACCGCACCCGCCAGCGTAATGACATCGCCGACATTGAACTCGACGCTATCGAGCGCCACCAAGCCAATGCCCGCCAAGCACAGCAGCGCCGCGCCCAGGTTATAGCGGGTGAGTTTTTCGCCGCTCAGAAAATAGCTCGCGAACGGCACAACGATGCAATACGTGCCCGTCAAAAAAGCATTCTTGCCCGCCGTGGTGTGCGCCAGACCGACTGTCTGCAGGGCGTAGGCGGCCCACATAAGTGCGCCCATGCCAAGTCCGACGATAAGGTTGCGGGCGTTGAGGTGCGCGATGATGCGCTTGTGGAAGATGAAAAACATGACCAACGCCGCAGGCAGAAAGCGCACGTAGAGCAGTTCGAACACCGGAATGGTGTCGAGCGCGTCCTTCATGGTCGTAAAGGAGTAGCCCCAGACGACTGCCACCGAAAGCAGCAGGACTTTCCAGAACAGCGGCGAGCGAGCGCCGGCGCCGCGGGAGGTGCCGCCCGCGCCCAGGTCCTCGCGAGCAACAGGGCTATCGGGCATCATTTCGATATTGTCAGTGGCATGCTGGGCCATAGGGCATCCTCGCGCTCAATCTGGGCGTGGTGTCCGCACGCGCATGGCTGCGTGCCGCCTCATGGTCAAATAAAAGCAGGGCGCACCGGACCCCCGGCACGCCCCGCTACTGTAGCAACAACCAAGCAGCCCGTGCAATTCACTACGCTAAAGCATCGGGTTGGAAGATCTCGATGTTCCGACGGCGTTTACGTTGCTGAACTAAATCAATTTGGTTGACTCCAGTTTTTCGATGATCCAGTCGTTGGCTTTGATGACCGGGCGGCGGAAGACGACGCCCAGTGCCAGCGACGGAATCAGATAGCTCGCCAGAATGCCTAGCTCAATCCAGTACTCCATGTGGTACGCACCGGCCATGGCGGCATGCATGGCGTTGATGCCGTGGGTGAACGGCAGGAACGGATAGATCGCCTGGAACACGGGGCCGGTCATCTCGATGGGGAACGTGCCGCCCGAACCGCCGACCTGCATGACCAGCAGCACGACGGCGAGCGCCTTGCCGATATCGCCAAACGAAACCGTAAGCGTGTAGACGATATTGGAGAACACGAGACTCGCGACCCAGCCCGCCAGCACAAACTGCAGCGGGTCGTCGCACTGGATGCCAAAGAACAGGATGTCGCCCGCACACACGAGCGTTGCCTGCAGCAGGGCCAGACCGCCAAAGAACAGGTAGCGGCCCAGGTAGATCTCGTGCAGGCGCACGGGGATGAGCTCGTTGATAAGCTCATCGTCAACCGAGACCTTCATCATGGCCGCCAGCACAATCGAGCCCACCCAGAGCGACAGAATCGTGTAGAACGGTGCCATGGCCGAACCGTAGTTGCGAATCGGATAGACCGGCTTGCGATCGAGCGCGACGGGGCCGGAAAGCGACACGGCCAGACCCTCGGGATCATTGCCGATCATCGTCTTGATCGTAGCGAGGTCATCCGACATCAAGGCGCCGTCGAGCTCGTCCTTAAACGCACTGATCTTGTCCGACGCCTCGCCCAGCTGATCAGAAGCCTTGTTGACCAGCTTTGCAGCCTTGGAGAGGCCCTTTGCCAGCGAACCGGATGCGTCGGTCAGGCCGGCAACAGCACTATCCAGATCGTTCGAAATACCGTTCAGCGAATCCAAAACGCCCGAGATGGTCTTCTTGAGCTCCTTTGCCTTGGCCGAAAACGTAGAGTCGTAGTCAGTCTTGGCGCCCGAGATACCAGCCTTGGCATCCGCGATTGCCTGATCGACCTCGGCACGCGACTTATTAACCTCTGCCATGCTGTCAGAGAGAGACTTCGCGGTGGCCGTCAAGTCCTTGGCGTTGTTGCGATACTCCACAGCAATCCTGCTCAGCGATGTTGCCACAGACTTGAGGCTGTCCTGGAGTTTTTCGTCAGTCACCTGATCGGCAAAGCTGCGGAGCTGGTCGGCCGTGGCGTCGATATCGTCGGCACGCGTGTTGAGCGCCGCCGCGGCATCGTTGAGCTGGGACACTGTAAGGTCGACATGTTGATTCGCGGCATCAAATGCCTTCGCAAGCTCGGCGGACACGTTGTCAAACGAGCCCGCGCTTCCGTCAATCGCGGCATTGATGGCGTCGTTGGCGTCCTTCAGCGCTTCCTTGGAATCGCTAATACCGCTCTTGACATGCTCCATCAGCTGCTTCGTTGACTCATCGACCGTGCCCGTCTGCTTGAGCATGCCGCTCGCCGACGTCAGCGAATCGGACGTGGAGCTCAAAATGCCCGCAAGCGACGTTGCGCTGGCCTGAACGTCCTGCAGGTCCTGGACCGAATCGCCGAGCGTCGAGGACAGGTTGGCGATAAAGTTGCTGACCTGGTCGGTGCTCATGTAATCGAGCAGGCTGGACACCGTCTTAAGACCGATGCTCGTAATGGTCTCGGTAAAAGTTTTGTTAACCTGGCTCTGGACGGCGCTCGAACCCTTCTCGGTCACGATCTGCGCAATGGCGTTGGCCTTCTGATTCTCGTAGAACTCGATATCGGCATGCTTCACGTCGGTCGAGAAAAGCGTCATCATGTCAGCGCTAAACGTTTTGGGGATAACGACGGCAGCATAGTACGCGCCCGACTTAACGCCCTCGATAGCCTTTTCGCGATTGTTGAGCACAACCCAATCGAAGCTCTCGTTGCCGCGTAGGGTGGCGGTCACGTTTTCGCCCACGTTAACCTCGACGGGGATCAAATCGCTCTCGTAACCCTCATCGGTGTTGACCACGGCGATCTTAAGATTGCCGGTGTTGCCGTACGGATCCCAGCTGCCGGCGATGTTAAACCACGCGTACAGACACGGTACGATAATGAGGCCCATCACGACAACCAAGCCGATCACGGAGCGAGACACGTTTTGGACATCGCGCTTAAACAGATGCAGGATGTTCTTCATTTATGCCTCACCTCCTTTGGAGTGCTTGCCAAGCGCGGTGGTATCTCCATCATTTGTGGCTGTGCTGTCGCTGCCCTGAGATTTATGGTGCGAGCCGATATGCGGCAAGCGGCCCGTGGACTGATCGCCGCCCTTGGCACCACGCTCGCTGGCGTTGAGGCCAAACATGTGGCGGGCGGCAGGAATGGCGGCCGTGTGTTCGCGCATCTCGCGACGCAGGTCCTCATCCGAAAGCGCCGAGATGCGCATCTGGGTATTGAGGCTCGCTCGGATATATTCGATATTGATAAGCCAGCCGCAGATGGCAATAACCGAGATGATCCAAATGACAAGCAGGATGATCTTGCCGTTATTGTCGATATCGAGAACCGTCGACAGGACAAAGAGCAGGACCTGAACGCCCACCACGGCGGCAAAACCGCCCTTGATGTAGTACGGGTAGCGATGTTCAAAGGCGACCGCATGATCGAGCAGTTCGCGACGGTACGAATCGGAATCGAGCATGACGCGCATGGCCGTGCGCAGCGAGTAGCGCTGGCGCGGCAGGTCGTTGGACTCGCAAATCATCATACCGGTCGTGGAGAGCTGTTTATCAAAGAGCAGGTTAAGGTTGAGCAGCAGCGGACGCAGCTGCAGGCCGATAAAGAGCGCCACGATCAAGAACACGCCCAGAATGCACAGGTTAAACAGGTAGTTGAACGAATACATGCCGCCGACCGTCTCGCGCAGCAGATTGATGCCGTAGGTAAAGGGCAGCAGCGGGTGCAGCCACTGGAAGAAGCCGGGCATCATCTCGATGGGGTACATGCCCGACGAACCCGGGATCTGCACGATGACGAGAATGACGCCGATAGCCTTGCCGATATGCTTAAACGTGGTGGACAGCGCATAGATGATATTGACGTAGGTGAACGAAATGGCGATGCCGCCCAGCACGAACAGCAGCGGGCTGACGCACTGCACGCCAATCACCAGATCGCCTACCGTAACGATGATGGCCTGCAACGCGCCCAGGATCACCATGAGCAACCAGCGGCCAAAGTAGCCTTGGCGCGCCGTAAAGCTGCCAACACCTTCACGGTCGACCTCGAGCTTGTAAATGGCGATGAGCACATAGCCGCCCACCCAAAGCGCCAGATTGGTGTAGAAGGGGGCAATGCCCGAGCCGAAGCTCTTAACCGGATAGATCGACTTGGACGCGAGCTCAACCGGAGATGCCATGAAGTCTGCGACGTCATTGACGTCGACGCCCATCAGGTCGGCCAGCTCGCCCATGGACTCGGAGGTCTGTAGCGCCGCGATGTCGTTGGCGGCGGTTGCGAGCTTGTCCTGGACCTTGGCAAGCGAGGAATCGGTCTGGGACAGCGTGGTCTTGGCCTGGCCGAGCGTAGCGTTAAGCTGCGAAAGCGTACCGCGCGCGCTTGCAATCGTGGGCGTGAGGCCAGATACGATACCCGTCAAATCACCCGAGACGGCGGCAAAGGAATCAAGCGCGCTCGAGGCCTTCGGCAGCGCGTTTTGACCCAGGTCCGTCTGGGCCTGGCCAAGGTTGGTCGCACCGGTCTGAATTGCGTTATTGATAGCGTCGCTGGCACCCGAGACAGCCGCGGCGTCATTCGCCATGGCGCTCGACTGCGCAGACAGACCGTCCTTGATGCTCTGAAGCTTTTCATTCTGCTCTCGAAGCAAATCGATGGTCGATACAATGCGCGCGTCAATTTCCTCGGAACCTGTCGACGTGTCATTGGCGAGAATCTCTAAGTGCCCGATAACGGCCTTATTGTGGTCGATCGTCGCTTGGAGAGACTCGAGCGAGTTGTCGATACGGGTGGTCGTAGATGTGACCGTGCCCGTCAGCTTGCCGATGGCAGCGTTCGCAGAGGCCGACGTCTTGGTAAGCGCAAGGCTGCCTTCCGAGAGCGCCTTGGAGAGCGAGGCGATAGAGTTGCCCGCCGTGGTGCGAGCTTCGCCCAGCAGGTCGTTACCCTGAGAGATCGCCTGCGTCAGTGACGGCGCCTGACCCTGCAGGCCGGCAAGTGCCGCATCGGCCGAGGCGATGGCGCCACTC
Source organism: uncultured Collinsella sp. (assembly GCA_902478875.1). Classification (GTDB taxonomy): domain Bacteria; phylum Actinomycetota; class Coriobacteriia; order Coriobacteriales; family Coriobacteriaceae; genus Collinsella. Next base: position 48,003 of record CABSMZ010000001.1, on the reverse strand, counting down.
GTCTTATCGATGGCGGCATTCATGTCGCCAATCGAATCGTGCACCTCGCCCAAGGTATCGGATGCCTCGGAGACAGAACTTGCCAACGAATCCTGAGTCTGAGTTGCCTTGTCCTTTAAATCGACTCCGGCATCCTTGGCAATACTGGCGACGGTCTCGCCCACCGTGGAGACAAATTCCGAGTTGATCTGCTTCTCGATGGTACTTGCACCGGTGTCGGTAACCTTGGGTGCAATGGCGCTCTTCTTCTCATTGACGTAGTACGTAAGCTTGGGCTGATGGTAGTTGCCGTCGAGCATCGAAACCAGGTTATCCGAGAAGTTCTTGGGGATTACGATGGCCGCATAGTACTCACCACTCTCGACGCCCTCCTTGGCATCGGCCGCCGAATCGACGAAGGTCCAGCCCAGCTGATCGTTCTCCTTGAGCTGATCGACGACCTGGTCGCCCGCGTTGAGATCGCCCACCAGGTCGTTCTGAGTGCCCTGATCGTTGTTGGCGATGGCAATCTTGATGCCCTGGGTGTTTCCGTACGGATCCCAGTTTGCCACGATGTTGTACCAGGCATACAGTGAGGGAATAACGCACACGCCGAGGGTAACCACCAAGGCAACGGGGTTCACAAGCAGTCGCTTAATGTCGCGCTTAAATATCGCAAAGGAGACCTTTGCATTGGATAGTTTGCTGCCGAGACTCACGCTTGGACCATCCATCCTGTCGTTAAATCGAATCGTACTATCGACAACCATTGTACGTAGGCGCTTTAACGTCTCAAAGCACAATGGTGTTGAGTTTTGCGGGTAGCAATATACTACGAAGACAAATTAACGTACAGTTGTACAGTATCTTTAATTTCAGCAGGTCACAAAACCACAACCCCGACAAATAATTGATCCCTTGGGGACGGAGGAAAACGAGAGTGGAAAATCTCCCACTTCAAGCCCGCATTCGAGCCAAAAGTGGGAGATTATCCACTCTCGTTCTAATCTAGTTACGGTGCCGTATCCCCGAACTACATCAAGTTGCAAACAGCCGCCGCGAAGGCTACGGGGTCCTCGGGGAGGATGCCCTCGACCAGCAGGGCCTGGTCATAGAGCAAACCGGAGTACTGCTTGATCTTGTCGGCGTCGCCCGCCTTCTGAGCGGCGACGAGCTTGGAAAAGACCGGGTGCTTGGCGTTGAGCTCGAGCACGCGCTGGCTCTTGGGCATACCGTCGGGCGCGCCCTCGGGACCCTTCTGGAGCACCTTCTCCATCTCGAGCGAAAGCGGGCCCTCGGTGGTGATGCACGCGGGAGCATCGGTCAGGCGCGCAGAGACGGCAACCTTCTCGACCTTGTCGCCGAGTGCCTCCTTCATGGCGTTAAAGAGGTCCTCGTTCTCCTTGGTGGCGTCCTCGGCCTCCTTTTTCTCGTCCTCGGTCGCCAGGTCAAGATCACCGGTTGCGACGTTCTTGAGCTCCAGGTGACGATCCTCAACCTCGGGCTCGGCACCATCGGCCACGGCCTTCTCGGCAGCCTCGCGGGCGGCATCGTCCTCGTAGATCTTGGGCATATCGGCGGCAACGTACTCACGCATAGCCTGGAAGGTGAACTCATCCACGTCCTGCGTCAGCAGCAGCACGTCATAGCCGCGGTCGAGCACGCCCTTTACCACGGGCATCTTGGCCAAGCGCTCACGCGAGTCGCCGGCGGCGTAGTAGATGGCCTTCTGATCCTCGGGCATGCCCTTGGCATACTCGGCCAGGGTAATCATCTTCTGTTCCTTGGCAGACCAGAACAGCAACAGATCGGCGAGCTCATCGGCCTTCATGCCATAGCTCGAGTAGATGCCGTACTTAAGACCGCGGCCAAAGTTCTCAAAGAACTTCTCGTAGGCCTCGCGGTCGTTGTCACGCATATCCTCAAGGTCGGCGGTGATCTTCTTTTCCACACGCTTGGCGATGGCCTTGAGCTGACGGTTCTGCTGCAGCGTCTCACGCGAGATGTTGAGCGACACATCGGCGGAATCCACGACGCCGCGGACAAAGTTGTAGTAGTCGGGCAGCAGGTCGTCGCACTTCTCCATGATCAGGACGTTGGAGCTGTAGAGTGCCAGACCCTTCTCGTAATCCTTGCTGTACAGATCGAACGGCGCGCGGCCCGGCACAAACAGCAGGGCATCGTACTCGAGCGTGCCCTCGGCATGGAAGCTGATGGTGCGCGCAGGATCGTCAAAGTCGTGGAACGTGGACTTGTAGAACTCGTCGTAGTCCTTCTGCTCGACATCGGAGCTGCGCTTCTTCCAGATCGGTGTCATGGAATTGACGGTCTCGAGCTCCTGGTAGTCCTCGTACTCGGGCTTGTAATCGTCGCCGGCGTCCTCGGGCTTGGGTTTCTGGCGGCTCTTGGACACCATCATCTGAATCGGGTAGCGCACATAGTTGCTGTACTGCTGAATCAGGCTCTTGAGACCCCACTCGGTCAGGAAGCGATCGTAGGTCTCGGCCTCGCCGTCGGCATCGAGCTTCTCGTTCTCGCGCAGCGTCAGGATGACATCGGTACCTTGCTCGGCGCGCTCACCGTCCTCGATGGTGTAGCCCTCAAGACCGTCGGATTCCCACACATGGGCGACATCCTCGCCATAGGCGCGGCTGACGACCTTCACATGGCTGGCGACCATAAAAGCCGAGTAGAAGCCCACGCCAAACTGGCCGATGATGTCGACATCCGAACCCTGCTGCTCGGCGTTCTCGGTCTTAAACTCCTCGGAGCCGGAATGGGCGATGGTGCCCAGATTGCGCTCGAGCTCCTCGGCGGTCATGCCAATGCCGTTATCCGAGATGGTAATGGTGCGGGCGTCTTTATCAAAGGAAACGCGAATAGCCAGGTCGCCCTGGTCGATCTTGACGCTCGGATCCTGCAGGCTCTTAAAGTTGAGCTTGTCGACGGCGTCGCTCGCGTTAGAGATAAGCTCGCGCAGGAAGATTTCCTTATTGGTGTAGATGGAGTTGATCATGAGGTCGAGCAGTTTTTTGCTCTCGGTCTTAAATTGACGCATGTGCAGTCCTTTCGCGCTACCCCCGTCCGCAAAAACGGCCCGGTCGCCCGAGCCGAATCGCAGACCTGCTATGTTCAGACTTAGATTTTATAACCCATTAGCGCGCATATATACATACGGAATCGAAAAACTGTATGTCTAAGCGCTCCGATGCGCCAATTGCCAAGGAGCGTCCCCAACTGCCGGCAGAAAAGGAACGTCCCTATCTGCCATCTACGCGCTTGGCCATCCAGACATGGGGTTGGCCCTCGTCTTCGTAATCTACCGGGGCAATTTGCGTGTAGCCCGCCTTTGCATAGAGCGGCAGCACGTATTCCTGCGCATGCAGCTTAATAAGCTTAGCGCCGGCATCGCGTGCACACGAAGCACTGGTCTCGACGATCGCACTCGCCAGTCCGCGACGACGCCTAGCCGGCAGCACGGCGACGCGCCCCATAATGTAGGTCTCCCCCGCCGCAACGTCTTCGTCCATGTCGCATGCCGGCAACACCGGGGCCCCTGCGTCAGCCACGCGTTCAAGCTCTTCGGGAAACACGCGCGAGCAACCGGCAAGCTCGTCGTCTACATAGAGCGTCACATGAATGCAGTTCGGATCCTCGTCGATAGCGTCGAACTCATTCTCGTAGCCCTGCTCGTCCATAAAAACGACGCGGCGCACCAACGCCGCGTCATCAAAGCATCCCGTCTTAAGTTGGATATCCATGGCTGCCCTTTCATTCAATGCGAACGTTAGGGACAGATATTAGCGAAAATGAGCTCCGCGCACGCTAAACTTCGCGCGAGCCTTCGCCAGGCAGTCGTAATGACCCACGTTATGGGCATCGCTCGCGATGAAGCTGTACAGGTTCTGATCGAACAGGCGCTGTGCCGGCTTTTTCTCGCGACCAAAGCGACCGCCGGCAATAAAGTCCGCCGAAGCCTGCAGCTTGCAGCCCATATCGACCAGGCGCTCCGCCACGCTTACATCCTTTTGAACCGCACGATAGCGCTCAGGATGAGCGATGATCACCTGGTAGCCACGGCACTGCAAATCGTAAATCGTGTTCTCGTACTCTCTAAACGCATACGCATCGGCATGCGTCGAAAGCTCGAGCAGAAACTCGTTGGTCCCATCGAAATGCAAGTGCTCCGCAGCATCGATACCAAGCTCAACGAGCTTTCGATGGTTGACCTCGAAGCCCATCTGGAGCGGAAAACCGTCAGCGTTATCACGCAGCAGCTCAAAGGCATCCCACATCTTGTCGTAATCAAAATAGGGATCACGACAGTGAGGAGTGCAAACGATTCTGGTTACACCGGCCCGCTTGGCAGCCTCGAGCATCGCCAAGCTCTCATCGAGATCGGCGGCGCCGTCGTCTACACCCGGCAAGATATGGCAATGAATGTCACGCATAGGTCAGCCTTATCAACTAAACGTTTGCTCGGTTGGTGAAGATGCCCTTTTTGGAAGTCCCCTGATCGTCGGAGCCCTTCTTAACCTTCTTACCGTCCTTGGTGTAGTAAGAATAGTAGTACTCGCTGGTCTCGGTCTCACAGTAATTCATGACGGTACCGATGAGCTTGACCTTTTCGGACTTCTTAAGCTGGCCGATGGCGTTGAGTGCCTCCTCGCGCTTGGTGAAGTCCTCGCGCACCACGAACAGCGTGCCGTCGGTCAGGCTGGCAATCTCGGCAGCATCGATGAAGGTGCCGACCGGAGGAGCGTCGAAGATGACGTACTGGAACTTGGCAGACAGCGCCTTGACCAGCTTGGCAAAGCGGTGAGAAACGATGATGTCGGCAGGATTGGGAATGTGCGGCTCGGCATCGAGGAAGTAGAAGTTCTTCTGACCCGTCTCGACAATTGCCTGGTCAATGGAGATCTGCTCGGAAAGGACCGCATAGAGTCCGCCGCGCGAACGAACGCCGAGCATATCGGAAAGGGACCTGCGGCGCATATCGGCCTCGACCAGGAGCACGGACTTGCCGCTCGTGGCGATAGCCTGAGCAAGGTTGATGGAAACCGTAGACTTGCCCTCGTTGGGAATCGAGGACGTGACGGTAATGGTGCGAATGGGGTCGTCCACGCTCGCAAAGCGGATGTTGGCCAGAAGGGTCTTGGCGGCATTCTGTACAACGAGCTTATCGGTGTTCTTTGCCTTAGCCATGCCTATTTACCACCTTTCATAGCCGGAATTCGGCCAACAACGGGAATGCCCAGGAGCTCTTCTGCCTCTTCGGCACCGCGGATGCGGGTATTGAGCATGTCTGCCAAAACGACATAGGCAACTGCGATAAAGATACCGGCGAGGAACGCGACAGCAACGTACAGCATACGCTTGGGACCGCTGGGGGCTTCGGGGGTCTTAGCCTCGTCGATAACGTTGATGCTCTGGGCAGCGCCGACGTTCTGAGCGACCGTACTCACCGAGCTGGCCATGGCCTTTGCGACCTTAGCCGTCTCCTTGGCATCGGTGCCGGTAACCGAAAGCGTAATGACACGCGTGGTGGTCTCGGAGGAAACAGACACCTTGTAGTCATCCAGATCGGTGAGGCCCAGTTCATTGGCTGCGCCGCTCTTAACGCTATCGCTATCCAGCAGCGTGGCGATATCGTTGGAAAGCATCTGACTCGCCGAGAGATCGTTGTAGCTCATCTGACCGCTATCGTCGGTCTTGGCGAGAATGTACATGCTCGTCGTCGCGGTATAGGTGTTGTCCATCGCAACGAAGGACACGATGCCCATGGCGATCGCGCAGACCACCGGAAGGGTGATGACCAGCTGAAGGTGCTTCTTCAGCAGCTGGAACAGTTCGAGAAGGGTCATGCAGCTTGCCTTTCATTTCCCCAGTTCGGATTGACAAAACTGTTCGTATGTTATCGCATCTTTTTACCGAGACCAAACTCTATACATAAGAAACAGGCTCTCCTGTAAAAATGTCGGAAGCAATCGTAAAATTGCACAACAACGCCGCACCCGAAAGTCAAATGCGGCGTCTGCATCAATATCTATGTTATATCGCTATGCGAATGGCTCGTCCTGCTGTATGGGAAACGTCACCGTAATGGTGGTTCCCACGCCCAACTCGCTCGACAGATCGAGCGTGGCGTGATGATACAGGGCCGCATGCTTGACAATGGCAAGCCCCAGACCGGTTCCGCCGCGTGCCTTGGACCTACTCTTGTCCACGCGATAGAACCGCTCAAATACCTTGCCCTGTTCTTCAGGCGCGATACCGATTCCCGTGTCGGCGACCGCAAGGAACGGATGGCCTTCGTCGTTGGTGCCGCACTGCAGCGTAACCGTACCGCCGGGTCGATTGTAGCGGATGGCGTTGCTTGCCAGATTATAGATGAGCTCGTCAATCAAGCGCGACACGCCCTCGATGACCACAGGCTTGGTCTCATGACTTATCGTCACATTCGCCTGACGGGCGACCTGTTCAAGACGCTGCTCGACCGCGTAGATGGCACGCGAGAGCTCAATAGGCTCCGTGGACCCAATGGGCACCGCCTCGCCCTCAGCTGCACGCTCGGCCTCGTCCAAGTTAGACAGCGTAAGGATATCGTTGACAAGCGCTGCCAAGCGGCCCGCCTCACGATAGATGCGACCGCCAAAGTTGCGCAGGTCGCCCTCGCCCTCGACCATGCCGTTTGCGATGAGCTCGGCATAGCCCGAAATCGCCGTAAGCGGCGTCTTGAGCTCATGGGTGATATTCGCCGTGAACTCGCGGCGCATACGGTCGTTGTCCGCCAGCACCGCCATTTGGCGCTTGAGCTCCTGGCGCTGCGACTCAATACGCTCAAGCATGGGGACCATCTCGGCATAGGCGTGCTCATAGCTACGGCGTGGGTGGTCCAAATCCACCTCTTGCAAAGGCGCGATGATGGCACGGGACTCGCGGCGCGCCATAAAAAACGAGAGTACCGCACCCGCTGCTGCGATAAGCAGCATCGGCGCCACCATCGACAGCAAAATCGCCGCAACGCCAGGCTGGGCCTGCGCCAAGCGGACAACCTGGCCGTTATCAAGGGCGACGGCGCGATACAGCATAATCTCGTCGAGCGTAGAGCTTGCGCGCTCCGCGGAACCCGAACCACTCTCAAAGGCCTCGATGACCTCGGGGCGATCGCCATGGTTGGGCAGTGTGGAAGGCGACGCCTCGTTGTCGTAGGCAACCGATCCATCCTTGTTAATCAGCGTGATGCGCAAGTCCTCTCGATCGAGGCTACGCAAGAACGGGATGGGCTCCTGCTGCTCGTCGAGGGCGGCAGCAATGAGCTCGGTTTCTTGCGCCAGGTTGGCACTCGTGGCATCCGCCAAGGTGTTTTGCACAAAGAACGCACCCAGCACCGTAAACGCCACGATAACCGCCATGGCGCAGACAAAGATCGTCACAAAAACGCGGTGCGACAGCGTATGTTTTCCCTGGGGGGCGAAGACCACGGGTTACTCCTCCGATGCGGTGGCCGCGGTGTCGTCACCTTCGGCACCATCACCGGCAGAAGGCTCGGCCAAGCGGTAGCCCACGCCGCGCACGGTCTCGATGGCGCCGGCATGCTCGCCCAGTTTTTGGCGAAGCGTCTGCACGTGCACGTCAACGGTGCGCGAACCGCCGTCGAAGTCCCAGCCCCACACGCTCTGCAGCAACGACTCGCGGGTAAAAACCACGCCGGGCTTGCGCATGAGGTACTCGAGCAGGTCGAACTCGCGCAGGGTGAGCTTAAGCGGCTCGCCGGCAACGGTCACCTCGCGATGGCTGGGCGAGAGCACAATGTCGCCCACGCTGAGCACATCGCTTGCCTGTTTGACCATGCCGCCGCGACGCAGCAGTGCGCGGCAGCGGCTGGCGAGCTCCATGAGCGAGAAGGGTTTAGTCAGGTAATCGTCGGCACCGCCATCGAGCGCCATCACCTTGTCGAGCTCGGTGTCCTTGGCGGTAAGCATCATGATGGGCACCGTCGCCGTCAGGCGATCGGCACGCAGGCGGCGCATAATCGCCAAGCCATCGGTATCGGGCAGCATGATGTCGAGCAGGACGGCATCGGGTACCCGTCGCGCCACGGCGGCCTTAAACTCGCCGTCGCACGAAAAGCCTTCGGCCTCGATCCCCTGCTTGCGCAGCGCGTAGACCGTCAAATCCCTGATGTTGTCATCGTCCTCGACGTAATAGATCATGTTGAACCCCTTTGCGGCCGGCATGACCGCATCTTAACCCTAAAGGTACCTTTACTAGATGGTATCAGCCAAAACGTCCCGTCAAATAATCCGCCGTGCGCGGATCGGTCGGATTCTTGAAGAGTTGCGCGGTGGGCGCGTGTTCCACCAACTCACCCAGCAAAAAGAATGCGACCGAGTCGGAGATACGCGCTGCCTGCTGCATATTGTGCGTAACGACCACGAGCGTACAGGTCTCTTTGAGCTCGCAGGCCAGCTGCTCCACCACGAGCGTCGACACGGGGTCGAGCGCCGAGGTCGGCTCGTCCATCAGCAGAATGTCGGGCTGCACGGCAAGTGCGCGGGCGATGCACAGGCGCTGCTGCTGTCCACCCGAAAGACCCAGGCCCGACTCCTTGAGCTTGTCCTTGACCTCATCCCATAGCGCAGCGCGACGAAGGGAATCCTCGACCAGCCCATCCAGCACAGCGCGATCGCGCACGCCCATGCCGCGCGGCCCATAGGCGACGTTGTCGTAGATGCTCATGGGAAACGGGTTGGGGCGCTGGAACACCATGCCCACGCGCTGGCGCAAACGGCAGATGTCGTAATCGCCCAGGATATCTTGACCATCGAGCGCAATCTTGCCCTCGATGCGGCAATCCTTGATGCCGTCGTTCATGCGGTTAAAGCAGCGCAGCAACGTGGACTTTCCGCAGCCCGAAGGCCCGATAAACGAGGTGATCTGCTTGTCGCGAATCTTGATATTCACGTCCTTGAGCGCATGATGGTCGCCATAGAACAGGTCGAGGCCCTCGACATCGATGCGCGTCGGCGAGGCGGCAAGATCCTCTGCCGTGGGGCGAGTCGCATCCCCAACCTCGCGCTCGTGCGCGGCCTCGGCCTGCGCTTTCATGAGTTCTTCAAGCTCCGTGGGCTCCACAGCCGCAGCAGCCGTCATACCGCATACCTCCACATCGATATCAATTCAGCAGTATCGATAGTAGAAATCGCGGCTCATATGCACGTGAGCGCATTGTCAAGTGTTTGTAAGGGCACGCTGACTATGCGGCGGGCAGCTCGATGGTGAATATCGTGTGTTCGGGCGTCGATTCACATGCAACGGTACCGCCGTGTGCCGCGATGATCTCCTTGGCAATAGCAAGGCCCAGACCGGCACCACCGCGATTGGTCGCACGCGCCGCATCCAGGCGATAGAACTTCTCAAAGATCACCTTGAGCTTTGCCTCAGGGATGGGATCGCCCTGATTGATAAAGCGCACGCGCACGCCACCGTCGTCCCGGCGTCTGGCCTCAATCGTGATAGTCGAGCCCTCATAGCTATAGGCGACGGCGTTTTTCATGATGTTGTTGAACACGCGAGCCATCTTGTCGCCATCCACGAGCACCGTCAGGTCCTCGCGAATATCAACTTGGGCTTCCTTATGCTGCTCGTTGAGGATGGGATAGAACTCGTCAGCCACCTGAGCCAGCAGCAACCCCAGATCAACATAGCCGCGCGTGAGCACGATATCGTGGAAGTCAAAGCGTGTGATATCGAAGAACTCTTCGATGAGCGCATCGAGCCGGTGCGCCTTGTCGAGAGCCACGCCCGTAAAGTGCGCACGTTGCTCAACCGGCAGCTCAGGAGCCTCTTGCAGCAGCGAAAGATAGCCCACCACACTGGCAAGCGGGGTGCGTAGGTCATGTGCCAAGTACGTGACCAGATCGTCCTTGCGATGCGACTCGTCACGCAGAGCTTGCTGCACCTTGCGCTCACGGTCACGCACGCGGTTAAGGGCGCCCTCGACCTCCAAGAAGTCGCCGTCGATGTTGTCCCAGGTGTCGGGGTGATCGATCAGGCGATCTTGAATACGAGCGGCCAGCACACAATCGGCATGCTGCTCGCCCTGCTCGTAGCCCTGGTAGTACAGGGCGCGGCCACACAAGAACAGCACGCACGCGGCAAGCGCCAGCACAAAGCCAAGCATGTTGAATACAAAGCCGGCATCGAACAGCACCGGCCCTTCGATGCCGCCGAGCGCCATGGCGCCAATCGCCAACGTCATGGTCCACGCGGCGCCGCCAATCACCACGCAGCGGCACACGATCTCAAATCGATCGATCAGCAAAAAGCCGACAAGCAGCACCGCCAAGATTCCGACGATGTTGTCGATGCCAATCAGCAGCAGGCTCAGCAAAAAGAGCAGCACCGTTGCAAGCGCGCGGTTGTCGACGACCGACCTCACGTATTCAAAGAGCCGATCGAGCACCTCGAACGCTTGCCTATCGTCTTTTGTCATATCAAGATCCTCACAAGCGAAAAGCGTTATTCGATGATGTAGCCGACGCCCCAGACGTTTTTGATAAAGCGTGGCTTTTGTGCGTCGTCGCCAATCTTTTCGCGCAAGTGGCGAATATGCACCATCACCGTATTGTTGGAGCCGGGCATAAAGTCCTCGTTCCACACCGCGCGGAACAGGTCCTCCACGGCCACCACGCTGCCGCGATGCTCGACCAGATACAGCAAGATTGAATACTCGGTGGGCGTGAGGCGAACCGGTGAACCGTCCACTGTCACGGAACGAGCATCGCGGTTGATCTCCAAGCCGTCGAGCTGAATGGTCGGCGACTCGGCCGCCTGTGCACGGCTACCGTAGCTGGTGTAGCGGCGAAGCTGAGCGTGCACGCGCGCGATGAGCTCCAGCGGACGGAACGGCTTAACCACGTAATCGTCCGCGCCAAGCGAAAGGCCCCCGATCTTGTCTTGCTGGGCATCGCGCGCCGTCAGCATGATCACGGGATAGGTATGGCTGGAACGGATCGTACGCAGCAGCTCAAACCCATCGATATCGGGCAGCATGACATCAAGCAGCGCCAGATCGAACTCCTGCTCCAAAATCGCCTTGGCAGCATCGGCCCCGCTATAGGCAATCTGGACATCAAAGCCCTCTTTTGTAAGGTAGATGCCAACCAAGTCGGCGATGGCCTTCTCGTCATCAACTACCAAAATGCGCTCGTTCATGCGTGCTCCTCTCGCGCTCCATTATGCCTGAGGCGACGCACGCCACACACAACAAGCGTGGGTGATTAAGTCGGCCTTAAGCACCCTTGTGCCCGTTCGGGTGCGGATGTGGGCCAAGCGCGCACGCGATGATCGCCGACGCCGGCAAACGATATACTCTAGTTCCAGAAGAGACCATCCCGTCGAAAGCGAAATCCGTGAAGTCCCTCACCTCTTTTGCAAAGCGCTCAGCCCAGCTTGCCGCCGGCTTTGTCTGCGCTATCGCCCTTGCCGCTGGCGCGCCCACCGTCGCCGGCGCCCAAGTGCTCACGACCGACAATGTTTGCGGCAAAACCGCCGATGCGCGCGGCATCACGGCCGAAAACCTGCCCGATATCGATGCGACCAATGCCCTCGTCATGGGCAAAGACGGCACCGTCTACTATGGGCGCGGCGCCGATGAGCAGGTCAAGATTGCCTCGATCACCAAGGTCATGACCGCAATCCTAACCGTCGAGAATTGCAAGATGGACGAGAAGGTCACGGTGAGCAACGCCGCAGCCACTGTGGGTAATTCGACCGCCGGCTTGCTCGAAGGCGACGAGCTTACCGTGGAGCAGGCACTGCGCGGCCTGATGATTCCCTCGGGCAACGACGCCGCCATCGTGCTCGCCGAATATGTGGGCAAGAAAATCGACCCTAAGACCAAAGACGCCGAGGCCACATTTGTGAAGGCCATGAACGAGCGCGCTAAGAAGCTCGGCTGCACCGGTACGCTTTTTGAAAACCCGCATGGTCTGGACTTTGATGAGTGGGCTGGCAATATGCACTCAACCGCACACGACGTAGCGCTGATGATGCAGGAGGCCATGAAAAACGACACGATCCGCGAGGTCGTAGCGAGCGAGGATTCCTGGATCGAAGTCACGGGCGCCGACGGCACCGACCATTCGCATTCCATGGACACGCATAACTATTTGCTGGGCCAAGATGGCAACATCGGCGGCAAGACCGGCACCACCGACGATGCAGGCTATTGCTTTACGAGTGCCTACAACCGCGATGGCGACGAGATCTACACCGTCGTTTTGAACTCCACTACCACCGACCAGCGCTTTACCGATACCGCAACCCTTGCCAATTGGTACTACGGTCACAAGGCGGCGGTCGCAATCGCCAACACGCAGGAAAAGACCGCCAACGGCAACCCGCTTATGGCGCGCATTAGTCAAACCGACTGGACGGATAAGACGATCGACGCCACGCTCGCCGATCCTACGGCGCAAGCGACCGTGTTTTCCCTTGCCGGCGAGGTGACCGAAAAGGTTAGCTACGACGATCTTTCGGGCACGGTGCATGTGGGCAACAAGGTGGGCAGCGTTACGCTCAAGCAGGACGGCACCAAGATCGCCGTCATGGACCTGGTTGCCGACGAGGAAGGCGCAGGACCGAATCCCATTGAATGGCTGCTCGTGAAGCTCGATCGCTTGGGCCGCCGCATCGACAACCGGCCACTTGCGGCAGAGAGCGAGACCGTCGCCAAGGCTCCTGAGGTGTAGAGCGCAAGAATAATCAGCCCACTGAAAGGAGGCGTCCGAAAGGATGCCTCTTTTTTTGAGGGTTCGAATCCCCAGCTAACGTGGTTCAACTAAAAAAGGGCCCCTTTCGGAACCCTTCTTTAAAGTCTTACTGGCGGAGAGCTGGGGATTCGAACCCCAGATGCCCTTTTGGGGCATACTCGCTTAGCAGGCGAGCACCTTCGGCCTCTCGGTCAGCTCTCCGTAACAGCCGTTCTATAGTAACCAAACAGCCAAGGATGGGCAAGAGGAAATTTTCTAATTGCCTAGCATCCTTTCCTCCTTGGAGGCTTCGCCTACCCCAGCGAGCGGTTGAGGGAGCCGAGCTCGTCGTTGCCCATGGTGCGCCACATTTGGAAGATGCAACCGCGTGCCAGGAAAAAGAAACCGTTGTCGACCAGTTGCACAGCGGCATCCGCAAGCTGATTGGTCACCGCAGACACTGGCGGCAGCTCGAGTCCAGCCTTGCGGATGGCCTCGACCGCTTCCTCGAACGTCGGAGGCTCGCTGACACCCATCTCGTTCATAAGGCCCTGCATTTCTTCCAGCGCGCTGCTGCCCGACTCCTCTCCACGCGGCACCAGACGGTAACAAGCCAGCGCCAGGTCGAGCTGATCGCAATTCCAATAGGCAAACGCCAAGCGATAGAACAGGTAGCCGATTGCAGAACGATCGCTGGCAATACGTAGGCCGTGGCGCGCCACCTCGATAATCTCGTCAAAGCGCTCCAGACGCGCAAGCACGTTGATGAGCGCAAAGTGCGATTGCATGGACGAGCGCGCCAGATCGTAAAGATGGCGCACCTCGGGCAGCGCTCGTTCAAAGTCCTCTTGCTCGGCGTAAAAGCTGCAGATCTCGTGCTGGGCAAAGTACAGCGCATCGGGCGCACGAAGGATTCGCACCGAGCGGTCTTCTTCCAACACCGGTAGCACCATGCGCACCAGCTGGTTATCACAAAACTGCGTTTGAACCGGACCTGTCGCCAAAAGCTCGGCGACGGCGCACTTAGCCTCCAACTCCTCGACAAGACGGGAAAAGCCTTCAAAAGCACCTGTACGGTCGACTTTTGCCTGCTCGCGCAATTCAACAACACGGGCCACGTATGGGTCGTCGGCCTCTTCCATGACCTCCAACTCGTCAGCCGTATCGGCAAGTAGCAGATCGCGCAGCGCCGGCGGCAGCGTGCGATGGTCATCACGCGGACGAGCATGAACCTCCGCAGGCTCAATCGTCTCCGGAGCGGTTGACTCATACGCCTCAAGTACACACTTGCACGGCATATCGTCCATGTCCATGCTCTCAAGATCCTTGGCGACAGACACGCTATCGGCCAGATAGGCCGCGCGCCCAAAGTAATACGTTGCGACAACGCGCTCGCCCTGCTCGCTGTCGGGAGCAGCAATCTGCACATAGCAGCGCGTGATGCAGGCGCCCGCGGCAAAACACGCTGCCGCAAGCGTGAGTGCCACGCGCGCATCGTGCTCCGCGGCCCAGATCGCACGCGTGTCCTCGTCCAGCTCGCGCCAGGCGTCATCTTGGGCGTCGTATTCACGTTGCGGCATAGCATCCACGACAGACCGCCCAAACCGAACGAGCATAATCCCCTCGGCAACGTTTGCCCGATAGGTATAGTCGAGCCGTGTGACCACGTTGAGCGCCTCAACGATTCGCGCAAAACGGGTGCGCACGTCCCACTCGCCGCCCGGCTGGCAAGCCACCGTACCCGGTTTGCCCCACGGGTTATCGCTCGAGGCCGTATCGAGCAGTCGGGGAACATCGTTGGTCGTCTTAGCGATATGCCACGAATCAAAGAGTGCACAGCCCTCAAGGCTCGGCGACGAGGCCGCGGGGGCCAATCCGGCCCCGATGCGCTCAAGGATGCCGGAAAGGCGGTTAAGACGGCACTCGATGGCAAGCAGCATGTCAATCTCGTCCTGGTCCAGCAGGCTACGATCAAAATTGAGATAAAACAGCTTTGACCGGTCGATGCGCGCCAGGCTCATTTCGGACTTGGCAGCGATGGTGCGCAGACGGGGCAAGTCAATTTCGCTCATAAGGGTGGCGGCATAGCGCTCGATACCGCTCGGATTCTCGGCATGGTCAACGCGGTAAAGCAGCGTCTCGATAGCGTCAGGTAGCGGTGCCGTGTTAAAGCCCAAAAACACCTCGACCGGCTCGGGCAACTTTACGAGCTTGATCTTGTCGACAACATTTTGCATACCCTCGTCGAGTCCGCCGGCATCCGCCGTGCTCGCAATGGCATTTTCGGAGTCAGCGAATATCACGTAGCGCAGGAACATCGATGCCATGAACTCGCCGTAAGGAAGGGCGCGGGTCGAATTCCATGTCTCGTGGTCGGACTGCTCGCGCATGGGGCCTTCGGGAGAACCGACAGTTTGCGCACATGCGTGCATTGCACCGCTGACTTCCCTTACCATAATCTCACCAATACTGGAATCCGACTCGTCAAGGACCAGTTCCATGTCGGGATCGTTGGGCAGCGGAGCCTCGCTGACGGGGCGGTCCACCTTGTACACCTCACCCGAAACGCTTACGTAGCCCAAAAGCGACACATGACTTTTGCCAACGAATTCGACGACATAACAAGATTCATGCTGGTCCTCGCCAAAGAGTTTCCAGACCACGCCATATGAGCGTCCCGCAGGCTGCTCGGGCATCGCCGGAAAGCGCTTCTTGGGATCGAGAAACCTGAGCTTGTATGTCGGACGCTCTGCCACGAAATATCACCCTGATCGGTCGCTTGAAGAAGGAGTGGTCGCGGATGGGCCGCGACACCTACTCGGAATCTTACACGAGTCGACAGGAAATCGTCCCTTTGGACGAAAGCACTCAAGCTGGCGCAAAAGAAAAGCCCCCCGTTGCCGGGAGCTTTAATCTCAAATGGTGCGGCGTATAGGATTCCGCGCATCCGCTTCGCGGATCCGCACCGGCTTCGCCCGCCTGCCGGCGCGCTCGCCCGCGGGCTAAAAACGCTCCGCGTTTTCTTTACGCCCGCGCCTCGACCGAGGTTCGAATCCATGTATTGCTTACGTAAAAGAAAAGCCCCCGTTGCCGGGAGCTTTAATCTCAAATGGTGCGGCGTATAGGATTCGAACCTATGACGTTCTGATTCGTAGTCAGACCCTCTATCCAGCTGAGGTAACGCCGCAACTTGTTGATTATTATGCACATGGACTGAATAAAGGTCAAGCGTTTTTCAAAAAAAGTTATTGAATTTGATTTTTACTCATTTTGACCACTTGATGCGATCTTCGACGCATCGCGATATAAGAAAAGCCTCCGTTACCGGAGGCTTTAAAATTCAATTGGTGCGGCGTATAGGATTCCGCGCATCCGCTGCGCGGATCCGCACCGGCTTCGCCCGCCTGTCGGCGGACTCGCCCGCTCGCTAAAAACGCTCCGCGTTTTCTTGACGCTCGCGCCTCGAACGAGGTTCGAATCTCCGCAATGCCCCCGTAAAGGAAAAGCCCCCGTTGCCGGAGGCTTAAAACTCAGTTGGTGCGGCGTATAGGATTCGAACCTATGACGTTCTGATTCGTAGTCAGACCCTCTATCCAGCTGAGGTAACGCCGCAACGCACGGATTATTATGCACGTGACCCCTCGATGGGTCAAGCGACAATTTAGAAAAATTTTACGAAGTGATGATTAAGACGCTCACGCCTCGGCTGAGATTCGAATCCATGCGGCGCCGGCATAAAAGAAAAGCCCCCGTTGCCGGAGGCTTTAAGTTCTATTGGTGCGGCGTATAGGATTCGAACCTATGACGTTCTGATTCGTAGTCAGACCCTCTATCCAGCTGAGGTAACGCCGCAGCGCAAGACATATAAAACCACTTTAGCTTATTGGAGTCAAGCACAATCTCAAACTTTTTTGTGGAACGCAGTTTTGTCATGCTGCTCCGCATATACCGTCGTTCCCCGTACGATCGATTGGCTTTTCGATCACGTCAAACTTAGCATCAAGTTCCCTCAGGAGCGATCTCACCCGCTGGGCACAATCATAATCGGCAAACGAGATACTCAACATGCGAGCAACCTGGTTAGATGTCCGGACCCCATAGAAATGCTCCAGGGCCACAAGCCCCTCGTGCGCCACAAACGTCTCAACCACATGCGGCGACTCCTCGTAGCACCATTGGGTCAACGGACCCTCGCTCGTCTGTCGAACCACCAGGCCACCCATGCCAGACGGCTCACACGTTACAAGCAGGTACTCCCCGCCCTCGTCGCTCTCAAACAAAACCACCCGATCATCAAACAGCTCCATCGCGTCCCCTTTCTCTCGCTCTTATTTAGCAAAAGCATAGCAGGTAGATTGCTGTATACAGAACAGTTGTTCGTGTGTTTTCTATTGAGCTGTCCGCACGGCATGGTATGGACCTGCGCACGAAATAGGGCGCCCCCGAAGGAGCGCCCTTGCATATCGCCTATGCAGCCAAGTTACGCGACCGGCTCAATCTTCTCGAGGCCGCCCATGTAGGGACGCAGGACCTCGGGGATCGTGATGGTGCCGTCGGCGTTCTGGTAGTTCTCCAGAATGGCAGCCATGGTACGACCAGCCGGCAGGCCGGAACCGTTAAGGGTGTGCAGGTAGCGCGAACCCTTGAAGTTCTCGGGGTCGCGATACTTGATGTTGGCGCGACGGGCTTGGAAGTCGCCGCAGTTGGAGCAGGAGCTGATCTCCTTGTAGGCGTTGTAGCTCGGCAGCCAGACCTCGATGTCGTAGGTCTGACGGGCAGAGAAGCCCAAGTCGCCGGTGCACAGGCTAATCACGCGATACGGAAGGCCCAGCTGCTGCAGCAGGTACTCGGCCTCGGCGGTCATGCTCTCGAGCTCCTCGTCGGACTCCTCCGGCTTAGCGAACTTGACCATCTCGACTTTGTCGAACTCGTGCTGACGGATGATGCCACGGGTATCGCGACCGGCGGAACCGGCCTCCTCGCGGAAGCAGGGGGTGAAGGCGGTGTAGCGGCGCGGCAGAGTGTCGGCATCGAGGACCTCGCCGGCGTGCAGGTTGGTGAGCACGACCTCGGCGGTGGGAATCAGGAAGTTGTCGCCCGAGACGTGATAGGCGTCGTCTTCGAACTTGGGCAGCTGGCCCGTGCCGAACATGGTCTGACGCTTGACGACGATAGGCGGCCACCACTCCTTAAAGCCACGGCTGGTGTGCGTATCGAGGAAGAAGTTGATAAGGGCGCGCTCCAGGCGGGCGCCGGCGCCACCGAGAACGGTGAAACGGCTGCCGGAGAGCTTGTTGCCGCGCTCGAAGTCAAGGATGTCGAGGTCGGTGCCCAGATCCCAGTGCGGCTTAAAGTCGAAGTCGAACTCGCGCGGGGTGCCCCAACGACGGCGCTCGATGTTCTCGTCCTCGTCCTTGCCGTACGGCGTGGCCTCGCAAGGAATGTTGGGCAGGTGAGCCATGAAGTCGTACTGCTCCTGCTCGAGGGCGGTGCGGCGCTCGGCCAGACCGTCAATCTTCTCGTTGACGGCGCGCACGGCCTTCTTGGCGGCCTCGGCCTCGTCCTTCTTGCCCTCCTTCATCAGGGCGCCGATCTTCTTGGACTCGGCATTGCGCGTGGCTTGAAGTTCCTCAACCTCGGTGATGACGGCACGACGCTCGTCGTCGAGCTCAAAGAACTTCTCGCGATCCCAAGACGTCTGGCGGTTAGCCATGGCGACATCGATGGCATCGGGGTTCTCGCGAACAAACTTGATATCAAGCATTAGATCCTCCGGCGATATACATTCCATTTAGGTTGCAACCTTGTACATGTATGGGCAAGTATATACTTATGAGCGTTTACGACCCAACTCAACTACGCAAGAAGGCACCCAATGGACGCAGTTTTTTCCTTTTTGTTTGGCACCCGCACCGGTTTTGCCATCCTTTTCGCCGGCGGCATCCTGCTGTTTGCGATTATTGCCTTTGTAATGGAGAAGCGCACCCATAAGATGTATGTCGACCGCGGCCCCAAGTCCGAGGACGAAGAAGACAGCTTCTGGGACTAACCTGCCAAAAGGGACAGGTTTATTTTGGTCGGTTTTATCTGGGCAAACGCAAGTGCCCCGCAACTGGAATTGAGCCAGTTGCGGGGCACTTTTCGCTAAAAGGACAAAACCGCAGGAAAAACCTACCAAAACAAACTGTCCCTTTTTTGGTCGGTTTTACTGGAGGGTTGCGTCGATTGCCTTGACCAGGGCGCTGCGCATGCCGGCGTCCTCGAGCGCAACGACGCCCTTGATGGTGGCACCACCGGGCGAGCATACGGCATCCTTCATCGCCGCAGGATGCTGGCCAGTTGCAAGCTGCAGCTTTGCCGTACCCAGCACCATCTGGCTCACAATGCGATAAGCATCCGCACGCGGGATACCGTGCTTGACCGCCGCATCGCCCAAGGCCTCGATTGCCATGGCGACAAACGCCGGAGCGCAACCACCCACCGTGCCGCCCACAAACAGCAGGCTTGTGTCGAGCTCGACGACAGCGCCAAGCTTACCGAGCAGGTCGAGCACCACAGCACGCTGCTCGTCGTTAAGCGTCGAAGCCTTCTCGCAGGCGATGACGCCCTCGTCCACCGAAACCGGCGTGTTGGGCACCGTCGAGATATGCGCGACGCCCGGCAGGACCTGCTCCCACTTGGCACTGTCCCAGGTCCAGGCAACCGACAGAACGACCTTTTTGGCAAGAGCATCCTTGAGCGGGGCGAATACCTTCTCGATCATGTACGGTTTGACCGCAGCGACCACGATATCGGATGCGGCGACAACCTCGGCGGCATCGTGGCAGGCGACCATGCCGCGCGCCTCGCAGCGCTCAACCAGTGCGTCGTAGCGACCCGCGCAGGCGCACATGTCGCTCGCAGCTACACCGGCAGCGATCCAGCCATCGGCCATAGCGCTCGCCATATTGCCAAAACCGACAAATCCAATCTTCATATCGCATAGTCCTTTCAGACACATTCCTCAAAACGAAAGGTATTGTCCCACGCCATTGTTTCGTATTGCTGACCTATTTGTGATACGGCTCGCCGCGGCTAATCTTGCAGGCGCGGTAGATCTGCTCCAGCAGCACCACGCGCGCCAAGTTATGCGGCAAGGTAATACGTCCAAAGCTGAGCATCTCGTCGGCTCGTGCGCGCACGTCATCGCTCACGCCGTCCGATCCGCCAATTACAAAGGCGATGTCGCTGTTACCACGTAGCATAAGATCATCGAGCCGCGCCGAAAGTTCCTCGCTCGAGCGCTCTTTGCCCTCAATGGCCAGCAAGATTACATGTGCTCGAGGCGGCAGGGCTGTAAGAATCGCCGCCCCCTCCTTGTCGCGCGCGGCATCCACGCCGCCCGCCTTAGCCGGGTCGATATCGGCCACCTCGCGGATATCCACCTTGGCATAGGCACCTAGGCGCTTGGTGTACTCAGCGCACGCGTCCTTCCAAAAGCGCTCCTTGAGCTTACCGACGCAAACGACGGTGTATTTCACGCGCGTCTACTCCTTCGAATCGTTTTGAACTTTGCCGGCGGCCAGCATCTGCTCGAACATCGAGGCCGACTGCGAAAAGTCGCTCGGCAGCACGACCGTCGAGGTTTTACCCGTGCGAGCGAACTCCGTCATCATCTCGGACCACTGCGTAAACATGAACAGTTGGTTGGCCTCGTCATTGCCGACACCCGTCTCCTGGATGATCTCGAGCGAATCTTTGATACCCAGTGCGATGGCCTTGCGCTGGTTGGCGATGCCCTCGCCCGCCTTTTCCATTGCCTCGGCCTCGGCGGTCGCCTCGGTGACGCGCTTGATGCGGTCTGCCTCGGCGAGCTCCTGTGCCGCAGCGCGCTTGCGCTGGGCGGCGTTGATGTCGTTCATGGAGTTCTCAACCTCGGTCGGCAGTGCGATTTTGGTGATGAGCGTCGACACGAGGGTGAAGCCGTAGGCGGCCATCTGCTCGGAAACGGTAGCGTTGACATCCTTGGCGATGTCATCCTTCTTGGCAAAGACCTCATCGAGTGTGTAGACAGGAATCGAAGAGCGCAGGGCGTCGGTGATGAAATCACGCATCTGGTCGACGGGCTCCTGCAGCATGTAGTAGCTCTTGTAGATGCCCGAATCTGCCGGGCCGGCGCCCATGTCGTAGCTCACGTGGTACTGAGCGGAGACCTCAAGGCCGATGGTCACGTTGTCCTGGGTCTTAACGTCGATGCCAAAACCGTTTTTCATGGTGCGCAGGCTCACCGTGGCGGCCTTGCGGTCGATCACGGGCACCTTCACGTGGAAGCCCGCGTTGACGATACGATTGAACTTACCCAAGCGCTCGATGATTACGGCGTGCTGCTGTTCAACGACATAACAGGCGTTGGGGAGCAGCAGCAACAGGATGATGATGGGAATCAAAAGGCCGGTAAGGGCGGCGATGATACCGGAAAACAGCATGGTCTCTCCTCTGATAGGCACACGTTGCCATTAGGATACCCGTCCAAGGAGATCGTGCATAACAAAAAAGCCCCCATTGCTGGGAGCTCTTTCATTTAATGGTGCGGGCGAAAGGACGTCCGCGTATCCGCTTCGCGGATCCGCACCGGCATCGGCCGCCTGCCGGCGTCCTTGCCAGCTCGCTAAAAACGCTCCGCGTTTTCTTGACGCTCGCTCCTTCGCAGGTTCAAGTCCCCGCGATGGGCACATAACAAAAAAGCTCCCATTGCTGGGAGCTCTTTCAATCAATGGTGCGGGCGAAAGGACTTGAACCTTCATGGGGTTGCCCCCATACGGACCTGAACCGTACGCGTCTGCCAATTCCGCCACGCCCGCGTGCAGGAATTAGAATAACGGAGCGCCACCGCGAACGCAAGAACTATTTTTGAAAAAGTTTGCAGGCATTTTCCCAAGCGGCATGCGCGATTGTTTCGGCGTCCTCACCAGTGCGATCGACACGGTCGTTAACCAGCGCGTTTGCCGTAATGGAGATCATTGCGGGCTCGCATTCAAGACCGCGGATGGGCTCCGGAGCCATATACGGGCAATCCGTCTCGAACAATATTCGATCGAGTGGGGTTGCCGCAAATGCCTCGCGCACGTCGTCGTTGCGCTTAAAGGTGGCCGCACCACCATAGGCGATATAGCAGCCCAACTCCACAAAGCGCTCCATCGTGGCGCGGTCCTCGCCAAAACAGTGCAGCACACAACCGGCCTGGGGCACGCCCACCTCACGAAGCACGTTGTAGGCGTCCACGTGCGAGGTACGCTCCTGGTCCATGTCCTCGTGACGCAGATGCAGCTCCACCGGCACGTTACGACGCACGGCAAGCTCGAGCTGGCGCGCCATGCAGTCAATCTGCACGTTATGGGGTGCCGGCGCGATATCGTCGTCATAGTCCATGTGGTAGTCCAGACCGATTTCGCCAATACCGGCGCACAAAGGGTCATCAAGCGCAGCAACAACCTGCGCGTGAATGTCGTCGGTATAGTCCGGCGCGCCATACGGATGCACGCCGGCAAGATACTTGATCTGCGGGATATCCTGCATCGGCAGAATTTCGCGCACGAGCCAGTCGCTATAGTCCGTCACGCTGCGCTTGTCGGCGATGGGGTCGAAGACCGTCACCAACAGGTCGATGCCTGCCGCCTTGGCACGCACGAGTGTCTCGGGCACATCCTTGCCCCAGAACGAAAGCAGATGCGCATGTGTGTCGGCAAGCGGTGCCAAGGGCACGGGACAAGCAACCGTCTTCTTTTTCTTGGTAAACGTCACGCGTTCGGCATTAAGCGTCATGGGAAAGCTCCCGAGCCAGGCACACAAAGTCGGCGACGCCGAGCGTCTCGGCGCGCGTGGTGGGTGCGATACCGCAAGCCTCAAAGGCGGCATCGAGCACGTCCTTGGCAAAGCCGTTGGCGCTCATGGAATTGCGGATGGTCTTGCGACGCTGAGCAAATGCAGCGTCAATCACGCGGGCCACAAATTCGCGATCGAGTCCTTCGGGCACCACACCGTCAACACGGTCGATACGCACGACGGCCGAGTCCACGTGTGGCGCCGGCATAAAGCAACGCGGCGGCACCTCAAAGCGACCCGTTACCTGCGCATACAGGCCAAGCTTTGCCGTATAGCCGCCATAGGTCTTGTTGCCCGGCACTGCGGCAATGCGATCGGCAACCTCCTTTTGCACCATGACGACGGCGCGCTTGAGCGCCGGCATCGTCTGGAAAAATTGCAAAATGATCGTCGCCGCCACGTTATAGGGCAAGTTCGCGACAAATACCGTCGGCTCACCGCCCGCAGCCTGCTCAATCTGCTCCGGGCCCACCTTAAGCGCGTCACCCATGATAAAGCGGAAGTTGGCGTAGTCGGCGGCGTGAGCATCGAGCACCGGCTCGAGCTCGGGATCGGCCTCGATCGACGTGACGCACGCCGCCTCCTGCAACAGCGCAAGCGTGAGCGTACCAACGCCCGGACCAACCTCGAGCACGCGCTCATCGCCTGCAAGCTCGGCAAGCTCGCAAATGCGCTCAATTACATGGTTGTCGATCAGGAAGTTCTGGCCCAGGCGATGCTTGGTCGCAAGGCCAAACTCCTCCAGCAGCTCCCTTGTTGCCGTGGGGTTTGCCAAAGGCGAAGTTGTCATAGTTGCCTCCTTAGCATGATGGCGGCGTCTTGAAACGAAAGGGCATGGACCGTTGCGGCCATGCCCTTACATCTAAACAGCAAATTGCCGATATGGCGCGCTGCGTCTTAGCCCAGACGCGGGAACAGCGGCTCACCCTTCTCGACGGGCTGACCGCCGGCAAGCAGGCCCCAAGTGCAAATGCCCTTGAGGTCGTCGCTCGCGGCCTCGCCCTCACAGGACAGACGGCGCAGGGCCTCGGCAGAAGTCTGGGGCATGAGCGGCATCAGCAGGTGAGCGGCAATGCGGATGGCCTCGAGCAGGTTGTAGATCACGAACGCCAGCTCGTCAGCCTTGGCCTCGTCCTTGGCAAGCGCCCAGGGCTCGGAGTCCTCGATGTAGTGGTTGGCAGCATGGATGAGCTCCATGACCTCGTCCTTGGCCCCACCGTAATCGAGCACGTCCATCTTGGCCATGTAGCGCTCGACCAGACCATCGGCGATCTTTGCCAGCGGGTTGTCGAACGCGTCGGCAGACGCCGGTTTAGCCGGGGCGCAGCCGTCAAAGTACTTTGCGCTCATGTTGAGCGAACGCGAAATCAGATTGCCCCAGCTGTTGGCCAGGTCGGCGTTGTAGACCTGCTCCATGCGATCGAAGCTGATGGCGCCGTCGGTACCGGGAACGACGTCGGTCATGAAGTAGTAGCGATAGCCCTCGACGCCCAGCATGTCGATAACGTCCTGCGGAGCGATGGCGTTGCCGCGGCTCTTGGACATCTTCTCGGCCTTGCCAGTCTCGGCATTGCGCACGGTCAGGAAGCCGTGGGCAAAGACGTGCTCGGGCAGGGCCTCGCCGATGGCCATGAGCATGGCGGGCCAAATGACGCAGTGGAAGCGGATGATGTCCTTACCCACGATGTGGAACTGCGCAGGCCAGCGATAGGCCAGCTCGGCACGTGCCTCGTCGGTGTCGACACCGTAGCCGACGGCCGTCATGTAGTTGAGCAGCGCATCGAACCACACGTAGGTCACGTGGCCCTCGTCAAACGGGACCTGAATGCCCCAGTCAAAGCTCGTGCGGCTCACGGAAAGGTCGTTAAGGCCGCCCTCGACAAAGCTGCGTACCTCGTTCATACGGAACGCAGGCTCGACAAAGTCAGGGTGCTCGTCATAGAGCTTGAGCAGCTTGTCCTGGAAGGCAGAAAGCTTAAAGAAGTAGGACTCCTCCTGCACGCGCTCAAGCGGACGGTGGCAGTCGGGGCACAGGTGCTGGCCGACGCTGCCGTACTCCTCGTCGCCCTTCTGGACCTGCGTATCGGTGAAGTAGGTCTCGTCGGGCACACAGTACCAGCCATCGTAGCTGCCCTTATACAGGTAGCCGGACTCCTTCATGCGCTCCCACAGGTACTGCACGGCATGGTGCTGGCGCGGCTCGGTGGTGCGGATGAAGTCGTCGTTGGAGATCTCGAGCTTGTTCCAAAGCTCCTTGAAGTGCGGAGCCTGGCTGTCGGTCCACTCCTGAGGCGTCATGTTGTGCTTGGCTGCGGCCTCGGCGACCTTCTCGCCGTGCTCGTCCATGCCGGTCAGGAACTTGACGTTATAGCCGGCGGAGCGGCGATAGCGAGCCTGAACGTCGGCGATGATGGTGGAATAAGCCGTGCCCAGGTGCGGATCGGCGTTGACGTAGTAGATGGGCGTCGTGATAAAGAACGAAGGCTTGCTTT
The DNA here is from genome assembly GCA_902478875.1 of uncultured Collinsella sp. Taxonomy (GTDB): domain Bacteria; phylum Actinomycetota; class Coriobacteriia; order Coriobacteriales; family Coriobacteriaceae; genus Collinsella. The sequence goes on along the minus strand of CABSMZ010000001.1, from coordinate 22,913 downwards.
GATCCATGGGGTTTGTCCTCCAGAAAAACGTTGCATACAGAGGATGATTCTAGCGCAAGGGCTGGATATCCTCCATCTATTGCATATCGAGCACCATGGCATAGACATCGCGCTTGCGGCGCGAATACTTCTGAGACAGGCGCTTGGCCACCGCAGACGCGGGCTCCCCCTCCTCGAGCGCGGCGCGGATATCCTCGCGCAGGGCCTCGTCGGGATCCGCCGCCGCTGCGCCAACCGGCACGATACCGGCCTCCTCATCCTCGCTCGGCGGCGCGATAACCAGCGCAATCTCGCCCTTTACCTCGCCACGAGCACGCAGTTCTTCGGCAAGCTGGTCGGCGGGCCCGCGCAAGACCTCCTCATGCAGCTTGGTGAGTTCGCGGCAGACAGCGACCACGCGCTGGGGAAAGACCTCGGCCACGGCCTCGAGCGTCGCCACGATGCGATGTGGAGACTCGTAGAAGATGAGCGCGCCGGGCACCACGGCAAGGCGCTGCAAACGGCGCACACGGTCGCCGTGCTTTCGGCCCAAAAAGCCCTCGAAGAAAAAATGCTCGCAGGGAATGCCGGACGAAACGAGCGCCGTGACGCAAGCAGAGGGCCCGGGAATAACTTCTACGGGTACATCGGCCTCACGTGCCGCCTCGACCAGCGCCTGGCCGGGATCGGACACGCTCGGCATGCCGGCGTCCGAGGCAAAGGCGAGGGTCTCCCCCGCCAGCAGACGGTCGACTAGGCCGGCGGCGCGGCTGGCGATCACATTCTCGTCGCAACGGACAAGCGGCTTGGAAATGCCCAGGTGCATCAGCAGCTTTGACGTCACACGCGTGTCCTCGCAGCAAATGGCATCGGCGGCGGCAAATGCCTCGCCGACGCGCGGAGACAGGTCGCCCAGGTTACCGATGGGCGTACCGACCACATAAAGTTTGCCCGTGCGGGCGCTGTTTTGCGTCATATCAACCTATTCAATCATGCCGCGCTCGAGCGTGCCGAGTGCCGCGCGGGCGTCCCATGCTGCAATGCGCTTCTCGGTCTTCCACGTTTGGAAGAACCAACCGGCAGCCGGCGCAAACGAAGCCAGCTGGTTGGCGATAAACACGCGCTCGTAGGCATTGCGGCCTTCGGGCGTAACCGACGAGTTGGCAAAGATCGCCGCGCCCGACCATTCGCCCACCAGCACGGGGAACCCAGTCGAAATCGCTTCTTTAAGCTCGCGCTTGTTACGCGAAATCGCCGTCGTCAGCCCGCGGGGGCTCGTGATGTCGAGCGCATGCTCGTCGCGGTAATGGTACAGGTGAAGGTCCATGTAGACGTTCTTGTACTTAGTGCCGCGCATAAAATGCTTCCACTCGCTGGGATGCCCCGACGACGAGAAGACGACGATCTTATCCTCGGGCATATACGAACGGACGAGCTCATAGGCATCGCGATAGAAGTTGCGCAGGTAGTGCGCCGGAATGCCATCCGTCATGGTGAAGAGGCTCTTGCGGACACTCATCTGCGGCGTATCCAGCAGCTCAATGCCCAGCAGGCTCTCGGCCTCGCCGTAGCGATCGGCCAAGCGCTCGAGCACGTCGAGTGCGACATGACGACCGTTGGTGGACGAATGCCACTCGGCGACAGCCTCCGGCGTGGTGGGCGAATCGTTGGAATCGCCCTGGCCACCGGGCACAGTTGCTAGATCAAGCAGCACGCGGATGTCGTACTTGGCAGCCCACTCAATTGCACGGTCGATGTAGTCGACAACCGAGATGTAGGACGCATCGGACTCCTGCGAGCCAAAGGCATACCAGGGTACCGGCAGACGCACGGCATTGAGGCCAATCTGCGCCATGCGGCGAAAATCGTCCTCGCTCACAAACGTCTCGTAATGACGGCGCATGCGCTCGTTATAGGCGGCGGTGCCCATGGCCTCCTGCAGCTCGGCCGCGTTGGATGCACCGGTCGCCGCGTATAGCGACGGGGTAACCCAAGGCTCGGGAATGAACCAGCCAGAGAGATTAACGCCGAGTATCCTCTCCATCACTGCCCCCTTCGGATCGTGCAGGCCGAGCCTGCATCGTATTGCATAGGAAAAGTATCGTTTTGAGTATACCCGCGCGTGCGGACAGACGACCGAACGGTCTGTAAAGTGACGCGAAAGTGGGAGGAATGTCTGGGGCGGGCGGGCTCGGAATGGTGCGACGAGGTGTGTACGCGCGCCGGAGGCAGGCACCGGAAAGTGTGTCCCGTTCTGAGCCCTTATTCTGGGACGCAGTTTCCGCAGAACCCTACATAAAAGAAAAGGACCCCTTTGCAGAGGTCCTAGTCAATTCAAGGTGGCGGGGAAGGGAATCGCGTCCGCGCGCTGCGCGGACGGACCGCTGCGGCGCTTACGCGCCTTGCGAGCTACGCTGGCAAACGCTTACGCGCCCTCACGGGGTTCGATTCCATGTGGGGGCTGCATAAAAGAAAAGGACCCCTTTGCAGAGGTCCTAGTCAATTCAAGGTGGCGGGGAAGGGAATCGAACCCCTGACACGAGGATTTTCAGTCCTCTGCTCTACCAACTGAGCTACCCAGCCATTTGAGGTGTGCCTTGTTTCAAGGCTTGATTAGTATAACCAAGGACGCGTTCCGGTCAACCGAGAATTTTAAAAAAGTTTTTGAGCACAGCCTCGGTTCTATAAATCGGCACGTCAGAGACATCAGCCGGCAGCAAGAAGTTTTTCGCTCAGAGCCGCACGGGCAAACTCACTTGGCGTCATCCCCTCGGCAGCCGCCCGTCGACGAATGGCCTCCTTCATTCCCAGAGGAATCTTGACCGACAACGTTGCCGTCCCCTCACCTGAGAGCGGGGGCCGTCCATGCACGATCCCACCAACGGTATGTTCGCCATCCGGAAACTCTCCGCGCTCGTACGACTCGCACCACGCGTCAATCATTTCATCCGTTACAACCTGACCTTTAGCGGCCGTATACGTCTTGCCCATCATCGACCCCTTTGCCGAGCCCGTTCAATCTCCTGCCAAAATTTCTTCTGGACTGGAGACAAGGCATGAATGATAAGCCACCCACGGACAAGCTCGACCGCGACAAGCTCCACGCTTCGTCCGTCTGGGAGCCATCCAATCGCAAGCCATCTCGGCGGCTCGTCCTTCGACTCGCGACGAATGCACTCAGTAACCGCAAGCCAAGCGCTAAGCACCTGCTTTTCCGTCAGGTGCTTTTTAGCGTTGGGATGGATCTCAACATCCATGCATCTTCTCCTCCATCTTACCCAATTTCGTATGACGAAAGTCCGCTGTCGCCAATTCTTAAGCCGGCACGCGTTGGAGAGCAGGGGTCGAAACAATGATTGAAGGACGCTCTAGTACGGCCCAGGCGCCGGGGCAGGAGCACATACGCCAGGGACGTACGTTTTCGTAGCATACGAGGACATAGCCACGTGCATCGATAAAGGCGATGTCGATGGGATAGGCCATAAAACACGTGTGGACCGAAGAGCAGCGTGGAAACGCCATGACGAGCGGCAGGCCGTTGGCGGCAACCGGACGCCGTCCCAGCATGCCGCGCAGGCGCACGACAAACGACTCCGCCACCGCAAACTCGGCCGGCGTCCAACCCAGCCTATTGAGTGCCCGCGCGTAGGCGATGTAGGACGAGACCGCGGTCACATGACCACCCCCGGGCGCCATGGATCGACCGTCACCGCGCGCTCGTGCGACAACGTTGTCGGCGCCCCCAGCGGAACGCCAGCGATGCTGAGAGAAGTCGGCCAAGGCTCATAGTGCATGGTGCAGGTGTAGGTCCTAAACGTACCGGATAGGGAGAGCAGGCCACCATCCGATGCCTCCGCGCCTTGCTCGCTCGACACTTCGATCTGCAAGTCATAGCCCTCCATGGCATTCAGAATTTGAGTCTGAACCGTCGCCGAGGCATCGGCAGAGCTTTCGTCGCCCTCCCCCTCCGACGCCACGGCGTGCGCCAACACGATGTCGGGCACCACGCGGTCGAAGCGCGCGACAGCGCTGGCAAAGATCATGACGTTGTACACGATGAGTGCCAGCACCAGCAAAACGGGCGTAACCACTGCCATCTCCACCGTCGCTTGGGCGCGCTCCTCGCGCAGACGCATGCGGATACTCATTACGACCCACCGCCCAGAGCGCCAACCAGCGTGGCGACATCGACGGTGAGCGGGATGGAGCCGCCGCCGGGCAGAGGAATCTCCGCAAGCGTGAACATCGTACCGCTGATGGTGCGTTCGACTTGATATTCCAACGCCTCGCAAAGCGCCTTGGGATCGGTCACGCCCAACGGAATACTTCGCAGTTTGTCTTGCGCTTGAGAGAGGCCAGCGATGTCAGACCCCGGGCTCTTAATGACGTTGGCGGAATCGGTCAGCACCGGCTTTCGCAGGCGCAAGTCGCACGGTTCCAAACCCAGCGCCGCCACGGACGCCGAAACGGTATCGCCGAGCCACGATGCAATGGAGCCCAACGCGCCGCTGCCCCCTCCTAGGCCTTTAATCATCTCGTCCATAAGTTCGTCGGCCGAACCTTGGATGTCTCCGTATCCCACAAGCAGCCGTCCCCAGACATCCATGACGCCGTCGAGCACGCCGGCAACGCCGCCCGAGCGTTCCTTCAATGTCGAGAAAAATCGCGAAAGCACGTTGTTTTGCGCCGTCGCCCCATCGGGCGCCAGCACCGCGGCAGAGATGGCACCGCGATCGCCAAGTCTGACTGCCGTGTTAAACGAAGAGTTGAGTTCATCGGAGCTCGAGATGGCACCCGAAACCGCAAAGGCAACCACGCCGTTGCGACCGGGCGGAGCGATACGCGGGCGCTCACCGGAAAGTTCTTTGATGGCGGTATCGAACGCATTGCCCGCACGGTCGGCTTCGTCCTCGGTCTGACGCTCGAGCTCGAGCTCCTTGTTGCGACAGTCGACGTAGTCCTCCAGGGCGTCTTTAAACTTGTCAAAGTGATACTCGAAGCCGTTTTCGATAGAGGTTGAAGGCGCCGCAACAGCACCAAGCGACAAAACGCCAAAATGGCATTTGCTGCATTTATCCTGTCCATCGTAATCGGCAACCGAAGCAAATCCGCTCGGCGTCCCTTTCTTATAGTTAGGGCAGGTCGTCCCGTAATGCAGATACGCCTTGTCATCGTTCACGCTCGTCGGCCACACCGCATCGGTATAGAGTTCCGTCGCCCGAACCTCATCAGAGTTGCGCGGCAGCAGCGGAATATAGGAGGAAACCCTGTCTCCGTTCTCGGTTATATATGCCCGATCGACCTCCGCGTTCGCATAGGTATAAAACGCCTTACGCGCCGCAGACTCTGCCTTCATCTCGACACTCGAGCCCTGGGGCTTCTCATTTGTCAGACGCCAATGGTAGTAGTCCTTCGCGCGATCAAGGGCAACTTGAGGCTCCCACGTAACGCTCGATGAGTAATGCGGATTTTGAACACCGGAAAGATCCGTTAGGCTTTTCGCGCGCTCCCACATGCAAGAACAGCTGCCGACCGAGCCCTTGTCAGACCCACCACAATCCGCCAGCCAAGCACGCTCTTTAGCCTTCGCCGTGTCCTCAGAAGCCTTCCGCAGCTCCTCGGCCGCACGCTCTAAATCATCTGATGTGTCTTTAATGGTATCGGTCGAGATCTCTGACCCTTTGAGCGCAGCGAAGTCAGACTCGGATGTCCTGGGCACGGCAAGCGCCGTACCGGTATAGGTCACACTATCGGTATCCTGCGCCGACACCGCCTGCGTGGCACGCGCGGCGATCAGATACGGCAGGGCCGTCTCGATTTTCTGTAAGCCTTCCGATGCGCTTTTGGCAAACTTGTTGCGCGTTTTAATGATCTCGATCCCGGTGTCGACCATATTGCCGGCAACCGGCTCGGCACCCGGGATGAGGATGGCGACCAGGCCCGTCCCGATCGTGGCAAACCCCGCCAGCCCCAGACTCAAGATGCTCGCATCAACCACCGTGGCAGCCGTGTGATAGGACGACACTACGTTGGCACCCGCCAGCGCGCCACTATCAGCCGCCACCTGGGTATCCCCGGCACGCGACATGCTCCATATCGCCGCGGTCGACGAAAACAACAATGTGAGCACCACTAGGATGACCACGGCAGAAGAAAGCGTGGTATAGGCGCCGTCTTCGATAAACAGATCGACACCGGCTCGACCCATAAAGCCGCCTCGCTTGCGATGGCAGCTCGGACGGTGCGTCAAAACGCGTCTAGACCAGAAACGCTTAATCCCATGCAGCAATCCACGAATCATAATCTCCCTCCAGCCATTCGGGACGCGATTGATACGAGACATCGACCTTGAGCTCAACGTAGCCGCCCTCGGCGGTACCACCCATAGCCTGCGCAAACGCACCGATCACAGGCAACGGCTTGACCTCGCCGGAAACGGACACGGACGAGACGCCACCCGCACCGGCCCGGCCAAGCTCGATATCCCACGACAACGGCCCGCCGGCATGAAAGATCGAAACGTTGGGCACTGCGGCAAGTCGGCGGCGGGCGAACTCCTTAAGATCGTCGTCCTCCGCCGTCGTCGTGGTCATGAGCCGCGCGGTCTCGGCGGCGGCAGACTCCATGACCGCGCGCGTATAGAGCAGGCACACCGGTTGCAGCGCGAGAAGGATGAGTGTCAGAAACGTCGGCAGCAAAAAAGCGGCCTCGACCGTAGACTGCGCCCGGTCCTCGCGCGCGGCATCAATACAACGCGATGTCCTTAGCGGCCGCAGCGGCGTCGATAACCGACGTCGAGGCAACGCCATGAGATGCCGCCCGCTCAACCAGCGCCGCCAAGCGCCCATCGGTGCCGGCACGCCAAAGTCCCGCGATCGCCAGCACGATCGATAACAGCGCCACCGTGACGATGGCGTATTCGACCGTCGCCTGGGCAGATTCCTCACGCAGGACATCATGCATTTCACGATCCCTCCTTTGAGTCCGTTGCCTGCGGGCTCAGGCGCACGGCGCGCAGACGACACGAAGCATCGCCAGCATCCGCGGCAATTGTCACCATATCGACCCAGCCGCGTCCGTCGCGCACGATGGCGCCCCACACGTTTCCCTTGATGTCGAGATAGCCGCTCAGAGCAAGTTGCGCCGTGGGTACCTCGCGATAGGCACGCAGCATATCCGCCGCCGCTTCGGTCATCGGTCGGTCCTCGGACCATGCAAGCCGGACCGCAATCGCGTTGCCCTCAGGCGAATCCGTCGCAGTGCCAGACCGCTTGTCGAGCGTCCGCAGAAAGGTTTGCGCCGTGACAGCGACATCCGAATCGTCCGCATCTCGCATCTCATCTTTTTGAGACGCCACCGCCGAATCTGAGCCCAAATCGGAGGCGGTCCCAGGACGCTGCTGCCGCGCGGCGTTAAGCCCCCAAAGCACCGCCGCTATCGCCACGGTCAGGCAAGCAAACACCAGCAGCACCCCGATGGGGCGCTCGCCCTCTACAGGCTGTTGATGCCCTCGCTGATCGCATCCCATAGCTCTTTAACCTTGCCTTTAAATGCAACGATGGCAATAATCGCGATCACCACAAGTACGCCCACTAAAATGGCGTACTCGGTGGTACCCTGCGCGCTCTCCTCCTGCAACAGCTCCTTGGCATGCTGGCGAGTGTGAATCGCCCGGCAAAAAGCCCAGCTCCAAGCCTTGTCAGCAACTTCGACCATCGTGTTCATGTATTCCTCCCTACATCATCCCGCCTGCTCCCAGCAGCGGGCCCAATATGGACAGAAGCAACGCCGGCAAGATGAGCGTGCCGGTGGGAATCAACAGCTTGACGGGCGCACGCTCGATCTCGCGCTCGACCGCGGCGCGATGAGCCGCACGGATCTCGCGACTTTGAGCGGCCAGCGTCTCGGCAAGTGGGGCACCCAGGGCGAGCGCCTGCCCCACCGTGATGGCAAAGGTCTCGAGCGCTCGCACGTCCAGGTCGCGCGCGGCGGCCAACAACTCGTCCTCACGCGTGCCCACGCCCACCTGCCACGCCATGCAGGCGCGCTCAAGGCGAAGAGCCAGCACTGACCGGCGGTTGGCGCAGAAAATCTCAAGCGCCGCATCAAACGAAAGACCGGCCGAAAGACCCAAGCGCACAACATCGATCATCTCGGACACTTCGCCGAGCGACACTCGCGCCGGGCCGCCCGCTCCAACCGCGCCCTTCACTCGCGCGGTCAGAGCATCGACCACCGAGCGACCCGCGGCAGCGACCAGCACCGCCTCGCGCTTGCAGGCCCCTGCGATCTTGCGTGCATCCGCCCGATCAAAACCCGTCGCGACAAATACACTCAGGGCGCACAGGCAAGCCGCAACTGCAACCGAGGCGCTCATAGCTCCACCCGCATAATGCGCCGGATAACCACCAGGGCAACGGCGTTGAGGGCAAGACCCAGCACCACAGCGCCCGCGCCGGCAGGCGTCGCAAGACCGCGACGAAAATCTGCCGAAAGCAGCGCCAACACCGCGCACATGCCCGCCGGCATCGCCGCGACCATATGCGCAGACATGCGAGCCTGCGACGTCTTAACATCCAGGCGGCGCTTGAGCTCAATGCGCTCCCCCACCATGCTCGACGCCTCGGACAGTAAGTCGGCAAGCGGAGCGCCGGTGCGCTGAGACACCTTAAGCGCCAAGGTCACAAGCGAAAGACCGGGGGCGTCGATACGTACGAGCAAGTCATCGAGCGCGTCGGTCGCCGAGATGCCGCAATCGATCGCCGCCGCCACCCGCAAAAACTCGGTATGCACTGGCTCTTGCGCATGAGCGCCCACAAAGCGCATGCCCTGGGCCAGCGAATGTCCCGAGGCAAGCGACATGGAAAGTGCGGTAAACGCCTCGGGCATCGCCTCTTCTGCATCGTGTTGCTCGCGCCGGCTCTCAAAGCCATCCCGGGCGGCACCAACGGCAAACGGAGCAACAAGTCCCAAGGCAAATCCGAGGGGCGATAACGACACCATCGTTAGTAAAACGCAGCAGACACCGCTCGATAGCAGCAGAAACGCCAAACGTCCCGAAGCATCTTCGATCACGAGGCCAAGGCGATGCGCCGGAGCCAGCGATGCCCACGAACGGGCGATCTTTTTCAGCAGATCGTTTTCCACCAGCTCACGCGGCAGCTTCTCTGCCACCGTCTCGAGCGCCTGACGTGCCAGCTCCGCCGGCGGTACCTGCGGCACACGAGGTTCCGCCCCGCACGCCGTCGCGACAGAAAGCCCTGCCAAGCCCCCTACGACGAGGGGCACAGTGATCTCCATTCGTCCACCTCCTCTTGTGTGAGCGTCCCCGACCGCAGGCCTTCTGCGATAAACGGCGGCTCGCGGTCAAGCGTCCAGGTGCGCTCGGCGGCATCGAACGTCACATAGCGCTCGAGCTCTACGCCGCCCGATGCGGCGCGTCGCACCCCCGAATACGAGGAGACGAAGCGCCTGCCATCGGCGTGGCGCTCGGACATCACGATACCGTCGAGTGCCATGGCAATCTGCTCCTCGATGAGCTCGCTCGGCAGATCGATGCCATAACGTGCAAGCAACGTCAGACGCACCACGGTCTCCTGTTCTGAACCCGCATGAAGCGTGGTGAGCGACCCGTCGTGGCCCGTGTTCATGGCCTGCAACATGTCGCAGCACTCGGCACCGCGCACCTCGCCCACCACGATGCGGTCGGGGCGCATGCGCAGGGCATTAGTCACCAGGTCGCGGATCGTCACCGCGCCCTCGCCCTCAATTGAAGCCTCGCGCGCCTCTAGGCGCACCACGTGCGGATGATGCGCAAACTTGAGCTCGGCAGAGTCCTCGATCGTCACGATGCGCTCGCCGGTGGAAATCTCACATGACAACGCGTTGAGCAGGGTGGTCTTACCAGATCCCGTGCCTCCCGCAACCGCCAAGTCCTGTCGCAGCGACACCGCACACGACAGCAGCTGCGCATACCAAAGCGGCAGCGATCCCAACCCCACGAGCTCGTCCAGCGAGCAGATACGGTCCGAGAACTTTCGGATGGTGAGAATCGGTCCGTCAATCGCCACAGGCGGAATCACCGCGTTGACGCGATAGCCCGTTTTAAGGCGGGCGTTGACGATGGGGCTGCGCTCGTCGATACGGCGGCCAAGTGGCGAGATAATGCGGTCGATAAGCACACGGATCTGCTCATCATCCTCAAACGCATGCTCGATGGGGTACAAGACGCCGCCGCGTTCAAAGAAAGCCGAGCGGCAGCCGTTGATCATGATCTCGGTAACGGTGTCGTCCTCGATGAGCGGCTGCAACGGCCCCAAGCCCACCACGTCATCCAAAATCTCGTCGATGATGGCCTCGCGCTCGGGCGTCGCGAGATCGGTCGGCTCCTCAACATTGAGCGCCGCCTCCACCGCAGGACGCAATTCCGAGCGGGCAAGTGCCGGGTCGATATAGGCGCTGATACGCGCCACTTCGTCGTAACCCATGCGGTCCATCACGGCGCGCTTGGTGCGTCGTTTCACGGCGCGGCGACGCCCCGCATCTACAGGCGCTGCCGCCGCCGCAGCGCCGGCAGCCTTAATCCTCGTTTGCAGGCTCATCGCTGATCACCCTCGTGCGACCAGGGAAGGCGGATACGCGGGCGTTCGGTGCGCATTGCACGGTCGGCGACCATATCGCTCCAAGGGCCGACGGCGCACCCCAGTTCCACGAGCATCTCGCGCGTGGCCTCGCGCACGCTGGTCGCAAAAGCGCTGGTCTGCCCCACTGCCTCGTCAGCACGCCCAAACGCCATGAGCGCGGCGAGATCCTGCCCGCCATCGGCGATACGAATCTTGGAGCTCAACGCACAGGCAATCTCAAAGCGCATAGCGACGTCCTCGTCTGCCCCGCGCGCACCGAACCGGTTGAACACGGCGCTCATACGCGTGCGCGGCACACCTACTCGACTTGCCAGTTCAATGACGCGCGACGCCGATGCCGCGGACGACACCGCCGCATCGCCAACGACCAGGCAACGGTCGCTCGCCGCCACCGCAGCCGCCACGGCGTCGCCCCAAAAGACCGAGGTATCGATAAAGACCACGTCGGATTCGCGACGCAGGACATCAAGCAGTAGCTCCACCGGACGTGCCATGAGCTCGGCTTGCTCGGGCGCCGCGACGGGACCCCAGAGCGTAACGCCCGGCGCCACGCGCATCGATGTGGCTACGATATCCGGCTCGGTGAGCGCGCCCGCCGCCGATGGCTCGATAAGTGCCGCCATATCGCGCGGAGCATCGACGCCTAACAAGTCGTAAAGGTTTCCAAACATCAGGTCCAGGTCGAGCACGGCGGCACGCAAGCCCAACAGCGACGATGTGTGTGCCATGGCGGCAACGATCGTCGACTTGCCGCAACCGCCCGAACCCGAAATAGCGCAGATGACTGGAGCTCGATGCGGCGGAGCGGTAGCGTCTGCCGGCGGCATCGGAGGCGGCGGGGCGGGCGTCGGTGACAGCGTCCCCGTCTCCCCCGCCGCAACCACGTGCTGCGTCCAAGCCGGCATGGCTGCTTGTTCGGTCTGCGAAGCAGGCTCGTTCTGCGCAATCTGCTCATGCTGCATCAGCGACAACTCGCCGCACCCGGCAAGGCCCTCAACTTCGTCGAGTTCATCCGCCAGATTCACGCCGTGCACGTATCCCATATCTACTGCCGGGGAGTCGCCAGCATGCTGCGCCGGCCCTCCAGCGTCATCGTATACAAGGGGGTTCCGGGGGCGCCGACCATGCTCGGCTTCCGCTTTTCCATAATCATCAACACGCGGGCCTCTTGTAGCGCGAGGCGCCCCGGGTTCCCTATCAACAAAAGCATCGGGCTCAATCGTCATGCGCCGATCGGAATCAACCGCTCCCTCGCCCGCGCGCCCGTTGCCGCATATTCTGTGTGCAGCGATGACCTCGGTCGCCCCCGCGCGAAACAGCCCCTCGATATCCGACGGATCGAGCGCTTCTATCAACACGACCACGCGACTCACGCGGCCTTCGGCCGTCAGGCGCGCAACAGTCTTGCGCACATCTTCGGTATCAAACAGAGACGCCGCGATGATGGCAGCCCCGCGGCGCGACGGAAACGCCCGCGCCATGGAAACCAGCCCGTCCAGGTCACCCACGCGAAGCACCTGTGCACCCGCATCACGGCCCTCGACTTCCCGCTGCAACAGCCCGTAATCGCCGCACGCGCAGCACGCAAGCCAGATCGCCTTCATCACTCGTCGCCTCCGCTCTTTTTGCCGCGCGCCGTGGCGGGAATCGTCAAGCTGACCGTTCCCTTGCCCGAGGCTCCCAGCAGTTCCTTGACGTCTTCGGGGTCAGCCGCCAGCGTCACCCATTCGATCTTGCCCTCGCGCGTGGCACCGGAATCCTCACTGGTATCGATCACGTACGCGCCGCACAGCCGATCGGTCACGCCGTCTTTTTGCACATACACATCCACGTAGCTGCCCACGCCCGTAGCACCGCCGACCGAGTGCTCGGCATCGACCGCCACCGAAACGGCGACCTTGCCCTTAGGCACCTCGAGCTTGCGGCTCTCGGCCTTGGTGTAGACATTGCAGATCACGGCGTTTTTGGGAATACGCGAAGTCGTCACGTCGCCGCGCACCTGGCGCAGCTCGGTCGCTGCGTCACGCGGCAGCAGGCTCGTCAGCCATTCCTGGGTTATGACATTGGTCTCATCGAGGGTCTCGCCCACATCGATATCGCGCGCCGCGACGCAAACTTCGACGCGATCGCCACCGTACTTGGCCAAGGTCTCAGCCTGGACCTGTTCGGCTTGCGAGCGGATCGACGAGCCGTAAACCATGCAGAGCAGAGCAGCGAGCACGCCCGCGACCAGACTGATGGCGATGCGCTTGCTCTTGTTCACGGCCGCTCCTCTCATGGCAGTGCCGGGCGAATGCCCGTACCACCATTGTCTGGGCGGTCAGAGTGCAAAGCGGCGCAATCGCAATCTTGGTTTTCGATGTCAAACCAATCGCTGACCAAAAGCTGACCAGCCCGTCAAGCTCGTGGCAAGGTTTTGGTCAGCACGTCAGCAAACTGCATGTTTCGAGGCTTTTCCACAGCAAAAAAGCCGTCTCCCGAACAGTTGGGAGACGGCTGTCATAGGAAAAATCAATTACAGATGGACATCGGGATCGAGCATTTGAGCACTCACGCGCATGGATGACGCCAGGTTTTGGAACGTTTCCAGACGCAGGCTATCGATCTGCCCGGCGTCCTCGGCCTCGCGAACGGCGCAGCCCGGCTCATGGACATGCGTGCAATCGCCAAACCGGCACGCGCGCGATGCCTCGACAATCTCGGGGAAAGCGCGCGCCAGACCCCGCTCGTGACCCACGAGCGGCAGGCTACGCAGGCCCGGGGCATCGGCGATCACGCCGGCGTCGCCCGGCAGTGCCACCATCACGCGCGCGACGGTAGTGTGACGGCCCTGGTCGTCGCGTTCGCGCACACCGCCAGTCGCCAACGTATCGTGGCCCAGCAGCGCATTGAGCAGCGTCGACTTGCCGGCACCCGACTCGCCCAGAATCATGGCGCAGCTCCCGGCAGGCACGCAGGAACGAACCTCGTCCAGGCCGCGCCCCTCGGCAGAGGACGTCACGATCACGCGCACGTCCGGACCCACCAGGCGGCGCACGCGGTCCAGATCGCGCTCGAGTTCCTCGGCATCGCAGCGGTCAGCTTTGGTGAGTACCACCACCGGTTCGGCATCGCAGTCGAGCGCCAACACCAGCGAGCGCGCCACGCGGTCGAGCAGCACCTCGCCGGCACCGAGCGCCTGCACGATCAACACGCTGTCAACGTTGGAGCAGAGCACCTGGCGCTCACCGCGGGCACGGCCACGCCAGCGCTCAAAGCTCGTACGGCGCGGCAGTACGCACTCGATGACGCCCATGTCGTGCCCGGGAGCACGGCGAACCGCCACGCGGTCGCCCACGGCGGGCAGCAAGACCTCGTCCTCGCCACGCGACTTGGCAAACCCTACGGCATGCTCGGCACGAAACGTGTCATCGGCAGTTGCCACCAGCGGAAACCCGCGGTCCAGGCGCACCACGGCACCGAGCTGCATCTGCTCGGGCTCCTCGGCCTGTGCGCAAAAGTCGTCAAATGCAGCCTGCTGAGCCGCATCGACCGGCAGGTCATCGAACGCCGGAACGTCCTGCAGCGCGTCGAGTCCCGGCACGCTTGCCAGCAGCTCCTCGGCAGACGTGGGGGCCTCGGTCGCAAGCTTCCGACGACGATCGCGCTTAGCCCGCGCCCCCGTCGTCTTTTTCTTCGCCTTAGCCTTCGCCTTGCCCACAAGCGCCTCCCAGCACCATAAATCACAACTGAGCAGGTATTTTAAATCAAAAAGAGCTGGCCGGGCAAAGCCCTAAATCAAAAAGAGCCGGTCGAGCAAACGCTCGATCGGCTCACAAACTTTCCCTCAGCTTACGGTCCCGAGAGGTTGTCCGAAGGCCCGACCGCCGAGAGGGGTTTCTTCTGAGCGATCCCGCAGCGCGAAGCGCGAGGACCAGCGAAGAAGAAACCCCGCAGGCGGTCGGGCCGGTGGGAGGGATGGCCTTTCGACCTACTCTTTTTCGAGCGCGCGCATGATCGCCTTGTAGATCTCCATCAGCGGGATGATCAGGAAGGCCAGGCCCAGCGCGGCAAGAACGCCCTTGAGCTCAAGCGTCACGGGGCCAAAGAACATCTCGGCAAGCGTCGGCTGCACGGTCACGATCACCGTCAGCACCAGTGCCAACGCGGCAGAAGCCCACAGCCACTTGTTCTGCTTCTTCATGGTGAACAGCGACGCACGACGGCTGCGCATATTGAAGCAGTGGAAAATCTCGACCATGTTGAGCGTGATGAACGCCATCATCACGCCTTCCTCGTCGGCATTGCCGGCGATCATATCGGCGATGTGGATGTAGCCCATGTCAAAGTACACGCCCACAAAGAAGCTCGCCAGCACCAGCACGGTGATGATCAGACCCTGGACCACGCAGTCCAGGCCCATGTGACCGGCAAAGACACCGTCCTTGGCGTTGCGCGGCTTGCGCTTCATGATGTCACCCTCGGCATCCTCCATGCCCAGCGCGAGCGCGGGGAAGCAGTCGGTGACCAGGTTCACCCACAGCAGCTGCACCGGCTGGAAGATGGTAAAGCCGATGAGCGTGGCGATAAACACCGAGAAGACCTCGGCAAGGTTGGCCGAAAGCAGGAACTGGATGACCTTGCGGATGTTGTCGTAGATGCGACGGCCCTCTTCGCAGGCACCGATGATGGTGGCGAAGTTGTCGTCGGCAAGCACCATGTCGGCAACGTTCTTGGTGACGTCGGTGCCGGTGATGCCCATACCGACGCCGATGTCGGCGCGCTTGATGGACGGGGCGTCGTTGACGCCGTCGCCGGTCATGGCGACGATCTGGTCGCGCGACTTCCAGGCCTCGACGATGCGCGTCTTGTGCTCGGGCTGGACGCGGGCGTACACGCCGTAGTCCTCGATGTGCGCGTCGAGCTCCTCGTCGCTCATGCGGTCGAGGTCGGCACCGGTAATGGCATGGCTGCGATCGGTGACGATTCCCAGCTGCTTGGCAATGGCCACGGCGGTGTCGATATGGTCGCCCGTGATCATGACGGTGCGGATACCGGCGTCGTGGGCCTCGCGGATGGCGTCGGCGACCTCGGGGCGGACAGGGTCAATCATGCCGGACAGGCCGCAGAAGACCAGGTCGTGCTCGAGCGCAGCGGGGCTGCAGTCGCTCGGGACCTCGGTGTAGGTGCGGCTTGCCAGCGCCAGCACGCGCAGGGCCTCGTCGGCCATGGCCTTGTTGGCGGCCACGAGCTCGGCGCGACGCTCCTCGGTCAGCGGAACGACCCTGTCGCCGTCGTAGATATGGGTGCACAGGCCGATCACCACGTCGGGCGCGCCCTTGGTGTACTGCTCATACTCGCCGTCCAGGGTCTCGACGACCACGGACATCATCTTGCGGCCCGAGTCGAACGGGGCCTCGCCCACGCGCGGGTGCTCGGCAGTCAGGCCGGTGAGGCCCGCCTTGCCGGCGTCGTTGACGAGCGCGCACTCAGTCGGCTCGCCCACGGCCTCGCCCAGCTCCTCGTCCCACTGGGCATCGGAGCACAGAGCCATGCCGGCCAGGAACTTCTCCTTAGGCGCGGCGAGCTCGTGCTTGACGACGGTCATCTTGTTTTGGGTAAGGGTACCGGTCTTGTCCGAGCAGATGGTCTGCGTGCAGCCGAGAGTCTCGACGGCAGAGAGCTTGCGGATGATTGCCTGGCGCTTGGCCATCTTGGTCACGCCAAGCGACAGCACGATGGTCACGACGGCGACCAGGCCCTCGGGGATGGCAGCGACGGCGAGCGAGACGGCAACCATAAAGGTGTCGAGCAGGGCGGTCGGGTCGGTAAGAACGTTGCCCACGCCGTGGCGGATGATATCAACGCCAAAGATGACGACGCAGATGACGATAACCATGATGGTGAGGATGCGGCTGAGCTCGGCAAGCTTCACCTGCAGCGGCGTGAGCTCTTCCTTGGCCTCGGCCAGGGCGCCGGCGATCTTGCCCATCTCGGTATCCATGCCGGTACCGACTACGACGGCGCGGCCACGGCCGTACACCACGGTGGAGCCCATGTAGCACATGTTCTTGCGGTCGCCGAGCGGCACGTCATCGGTGCCGGTGGCGAGCTCGATCACGTTGGCATGCTTCTCGACAGGCACGGACTCGCCGGTGAGTGCAGCCTCTTCGATCTTCATCGTGGCGCTCTCGAGCACGCGGCAGTCGGCCGGGACGGAGTCGCCCGCCTCGAGCATGATCACGTCACCGGGCACGAGCTCGGCGCTCGGCAGGTGCACGAGCTTGCCGTCGCGCAGCACCTTGGACTGCGCCGCGCTCATCTCCTGCAGGGCCTCGAGAGCCTCCTCGCTTTTAGCCTCCTGGACCACGCCCAGCACCGAGTTGACGATAACGACGAACATGATGATGGCGACGTCGGCAAAGTCCGCCTCGCCCTTGACCATGCCCGTGAGTGCACTGATGACGGCGGCAACGATCAGCATGATGACCATGGGATCGGCCATCTGCTCAAAGAAGCGCTTCCACAACGGCGTCTTCTCGGCTTCCTCGAGCTTGTTAGGGCCTGTCTTGGCGAGGCGCGACGACGCCTCGTCGTTGCTCAGGCCGAGGTTCTCATCGACACCTTGGTCGCTGAGTACCTCCGCCGCGGCGGACAGGTATTCCTTTTGCATATAGAGTCCCCTCCTGGGATTCGGGCCACTCAGCAGATTGATGCCCGATCATAATTCCCAGGAGAAGGGCAAGGGCTCATCAAGGCTGCCGTGCTGAGCGGCAGTTGATAGTGGAGCTATGGTACCCCAAAGCGGCGCGTCTAGCCAAAACATTCCAATTGGAAACACGGCTCGAGTGCAACGATGCAGACCGTGTGATGCTTAACATTGATAAAACGTTTTTTCTTCGGCGCATCGTCAAACTGAAATATCGCCCAGATAGCAGCGGTCAGAACGGTTGATAAAGTTTTTTCATATACCGTTTTTACCGCAAAAAATGAACTTCTAATTCGGCATACGGTCGATTTTTGAGGGTATTCGGTCGTCATTTCGTTATAATCATCTCAGTTTTATTTCTTATGGTTTATCTATCAGCGCAAGACGATGTCAGATGGAGGTCTGAATGTACAAGCGCACCAAGATTGTATGCACCATGGGTCCCGCCTGCGATAGCGACGAGACCATCCGCGAGATGATCAAGGCGGGCATGAACGTCGCCCGTTTTAACTTCTCGCACGGATCCTACGACGAGCACCACGGTCGCATCGAGCGCGTCCGTCGTATTTCCAAGGAGCTCGGTCTGCCCGTCGGCATCCTGCTCGACACCAAGGGCCCCGAGGTCCGCACCGGCCTTCTGGTCGACGGCAAGAAGGTTGCCGTCAAGACCGGCGATAAGATCGTCGTCACCGCTCAGCCCACGTCCGAGGATTTCCACGGCACCTCTGAGCACATCTCCCTCGACTACCTGGCTCTGCCCTCCGAGGTCGAGAAGGGCTCCCTTATCCTGATCGATGATGGTCTGGTTGCCCTCGAGGTCGAGTCCGTCGACGGCCAGGACATGACCTGCGTCGTTAAGAACGACGGCCTGATCGGCGAGCGCAAGGGCGTCAACATGCCCAACGTCAACATCTCTCTGCCCGCCATCACCGAGCGCGATCGTCAGGACATCCTCTTTGGCCTGACCGAGAACATCGACTACATCGCCGCTTCCTTCATCCGTGACGGCGAGTCCGTCCGCGGCATCCGCGAGCTTTGCCGCGAGAACGGTGGCGAGCACGTGACGATCTTCCCGAAGATCGAGTGCGCCCTGGGCGTCGAGAACTTCGACGAGATCCTCGAGGCTTCTGACGGCATCATGGTCGCCCGTGGCGACCTGGGCATCGAGATCAAGCCCGAGCTCGTTCCGCACATCCAGAAGGAGATCATCGCTAAGTGCAACGCGGCTTATAAGCCCGTTATCACCGCTACGCAGATGCTCGACTCCATGCAGCAGAACCCGCGCCCGACGCGCGCCGAGGTTGCCGACGTTGCTAACGCCATTTACGACGGCACCGACGCCGTCATGCTGTCCGGCGAGTCCGCTGCCGGCAAGTACCCGGTCGAGGCCGTCAAGATGCAGGCCAGCATCGCTCTCGAGACCGAGAAGTACCTCCCGGCTCACGCTCCGCTCGAGGTTCCGGCTGACGCTCACGGCACCCGCGTCGTCAACAACGTTGTGGGTATGTCCGCTGTGAACATGGCCACCACCGTTGGCGCCAAGTGCATCACCGTGCCGACGACCACCGGTCGTACCGCTCGCCTGATCTCGCACTTCCGTCCCAACATGCCGATCTGCGCGTTCTCCCGCCACGAGTGGGCCGTCCAGCAGATGATCATGTACTGGGGCGTTATCCCGCACCAGGCAGAGATTACCCAGGGCACCGTCAACGGCACGATCGTCAAGGCGATCGAGACCGCTAAGGAGCTCGGCTACGTCGAGGCCGGCGATCTGACCGTCGCCACCGCCGGCGATCCCCGCATGAGCGTCCAGCTCGAGGACAAGGTCTCCTCGACCAACGTCGCTTACGTCGCTCAGGTACGCTAAATCGTACTTGCAAGCAGATTTGCATTGCAAAGGGCCCGGAAGGCATTGCCTTCCGGGCCCTTTTTCTGTGCCAATGCCGGCGCACGGCAAAACACGCACTCATTTCTTTACCAAAAGCGCGAAATCCACCCTTCGAGGCCCAAAAAATATAGCTCAGGCGCTAGAAGTGTTCACCCGGTGGCAAGACCACACCTCACGCAGGGCTGATAAATCGTTTTAGCAAGAACCAAATCGACCTGGTTTTCGGAAGTATGCGGCAAATTCTGGAACCTCCGAGCACACCCTGTTTTTTCGCAACAAAATGCCTGATAAACTAGCCTCAAAAGCCAGGTCTGCTCATAGGGTTCAGATTTTGCCGCATACTTCCGGATTGACGCTGGCATCACTCGCTTCAAAGAGATGATTTCGGCCAGGAGGGCATTATGGACCTGACGCTTTGTGGGCAATCCGCCTTTAACTACTACCGCATCCCGCCGCAGGTATTAGGCCTTTACCCCACCATTAGCCTTGGCAATATGGATCGCAGATGTTGTGGCCTCGGAAGTCACGCAGTTGTAAAAGACCTGTTTCACGCACCACTTCACAGGCTTGTATTCACTCGGGCACAATCCGGGTCGCGAAGCCTGTTTAAATCGCACCTCCTGACCCAAGAACCACCTCCGGGGTCGTTTAGGCAGACTGAACATGGGTTTGATGTCACGTCACCGGAGTTTACGCTGCTCAGCCTTGCCACGCAGGTCTCACGCAACCAGTTACTCATGGCTTGCTACGAGATGTGCGGCTCCTTTGCAGTGTTTAAGCCCTGCGAGCGAACGCAACAACAACTCGATGAAGCTATTTCGCTTATGCTCATTCCGCCCGACTGTGGTTGGAAACGCGTTGTCGACACCAAGGGCAATGACACTAACCTGTGGAAGCGCACGCCGCTTCTTTCCGCAACGGATATCGCCGCATTCGCCAAGCAAGCCGCAGGCCTGCGCGGCGTCAAAAAACTGCGCTGGGCGGCCGAGCACATGACAGGGCAGACCGCCTCGCCCTTCGAAGTACAGACATCCATACTTGTCTCGCTCCCCCGCGACGAGGGCGGCATGGGCATCAACATCGCAAACAACGTGCGCATCCTACTCAGCGACGCCGCGCGCTCACTGTATGACAAAACCTGCTGCTACGCCGATATCCTCATCGAAAGTGCCACCAACAGCATGGGCGTCATTCTGGAATGCCAAGGCCGCTCCGCCCATGACAACGAAGCCGCAAGCCTCTCCGATGCCGAGCGCACCACCGCCCTCACAAGCATGGGCTATGACGTTATCCAGATAACCTATGAGCAAATCAAGGACACAAAGAGCTTTAACAACATCGCCGAGCTCATTCATAAAAAGACGGGACTCCCCTACATCCCAAAGACCGATCAGGAACGCACCACCGAAGATGCCCTGCGACGGGAGCTGTTGGTCAATTGGGATGAACTGTTCTCCGTTAAGCCGGCCGGCTAGCAGCTAGCGATCAGGGGGACTGCAGGAACGTCAGGTGCAGCAACGCGAGCCGCAAAGCCTGCCTCGGTTAGCTCGACGACCTCGGTAAACGTTGCATCGAAAAACTCCTCGGTTAACAGGCGATACGGCGGATGATCGGGCTCGCCGGGGTTTTCGCGTACAATCTCGTGCATGACGCCGATGGTCTTGAGCACATACTCCTTATGGATGGGATACTGCCCAAAACGCGTCGCAGCGGTATACAGGCGATCGGTCGCGCGCGGGATGGAGACAATGCCCAGCGTCTTGCCAAACCAGTCAAAGTCGCCTTGCTTTTTAATGCGGAACTCCTCACACGGCTTGCCGCCGTGCGCCTCCAGGTACTGATTCACACGCGTGTTCCATACGGTATCGGCCACCAGATGCGACCAGACGCCCAGCGTCAAATCGAGCAACGACTGCGCCACATCTTCGGACGCAAGCGAGAACTCACAGGCGCCGGGACCGACAACCGGCTCGGCATCCTTGTAGCGCTGGGGATAGTGCACGCGGTTCAGCCGCTCGCGTTCCTCGATAATCGAGGTCGCCGCGGCCGGCGCACCGGTGGGCGAACTTTTAAGCAACGGTGCCACATAGGTATCCCAGAACTCATGCTCACGAGGCTTAGGGATGGGCTCAGGCTTGGCAAAGTGCGTAATGCGGTACGGAATGGGATCGGCGATGCCAGGGACCATATAGCCCACGAAGATATCCGGAACCACGCAGCCAAACAAAAAGGCATTGCGGTCGCGCACGTTCTTGGCAAGCGCACCGGTGCGCTCCAGCAAACGCTCCGTCTGAGCGATATGAATGTTCCAGCTTGGCATAGCCACCCCCATAAAAAACCTGGATAACTATACCATCACGGCAAAGCCGCGCGGGCGGCTACGCACGCTCTACGCAGCAACTAGTCCGTAGCACCGCTTTCGGTTCCATACGACGGCGAAGGCGCCTCGACCACATGGTGATATCGATCGATATAGATTGCACGGGCACCCAGGCGTCGCACCAAATCCTGGTGATGCGTGCTCATCAAGACCGTCTTACCCGCCGCGACATAAGCCAGCAAGAAATTGACCACGATGTCGCATGAATCCTCGTCGAGCCCATTGGTAGGCTCGTCGAGGACCAAGATATCCGGGTTCATCGATACGACCGCAGCCAGCGCAACGCGCTTCTTTTGTCCGCCCGAAAGCTGATAGGGCGAGGCATCGACCAGGTCGGCAACTTGAAACAGTTCCATAGCATCGCGCACACGACGGTCGAGCTCACCCGTCGGCAGCCCCATTTGAGCCGGGCCAAAAGCGACTTCCTCGCCCACTGTGGCACAGAACAGCTGAGCATCGGCATTTTGAAACACAAAGCCTACGCGCTGATGAAAACGCTGAGCGGCCGCAGAGTCCTTTAGAAACGCCGCATCGATCACGTGCCCGTCAAACAGGTATGCCCCTGCGTCCGCGAGTTCAAGGCCGTTAATAAGGCGCATAATCGTCGTCTTACCGCAGCCGTTTGGACCGAGTAGGGCAACGAGCTCACCACGGTCCACCTGCAGCGATACACCGTCGACCACCGTATGGCCCGTATAGGAGAACACCACGTCGCACAGCTCGATGAGCGGCGCGACCTCGGCGCTAGCAGCACCGCTCGCGCCCATCGCGCCATTCGTATCGTTTGCCAAAACGTCGCCCTTCCCTATTTGCATCCCCAGCCGGAACAGCAGCGCCTACAGCACGGCGCACAACGCTGCCAGTAGCGCCACGCCAGCCGCGTAAACGACATCGCGCCAGCCAAAGCCACTCCGCGCAGGCACCGGATACGCACCGGCAAAGCCGCGGCAAAGCATAGCCTCGTCCATCGCGCGGCTGCATTCCATCGCCTTGATAAAGGTCATGCCCATGATACCCGCGATCGAATCGGTACGCGAAAATCCCGCAGGTGCACGGCCAACGCTGCGCAGCATGACCGATTCGCACAGATCGTGCGCCGTGCGACCCAGCACCTCGACGTGCTTGAGCGCCATATCAAACGTAAAGATAACTTCGTCGGGTAGATGCAGCATCTTGAACGCCGCCGACATGCGGCTCCATGTGAGGGTCCACGAAACGCCCAACACCAGTGA
Source organism: uncultured Collinsella sp. (assembly GCA_902478875.1). Classification (GTDB taxonomy): domain Bacteria; phylum Actinomycetota; class Coriobacteriia; order Coriobacteriales; family Coriobacteriaceae; genus Collinsella. Next base: position 103 of record CABSMZ010000001.1, on the reverse strand, counting down.
CACATTAATGAAGGTCTTGAGCGCAATCTTGAGCATGGCGCCCGTGGCAGACGCGCCCAGCAGCAGGGCAGGCAGCGCCAGAACCACCGCGAGCCCCGTGGCG